>JAPLZS010000166.1:0-1107 GCA_026394915.1 Candidatus Woesearchaeota archaeon
ATGAAGAGGATAAAGAATCTCTTTTTGATATTGTGATATTCGGCTCCATACTAAAAGGAAAAGAATTCTCTGATGATGCGGATATCTGCGTTATATTCAGGAAGAAAAAAGAAAGCATCATCCCTGAGATAGAGAGAATAGATGGTGCACATGTCAATTATCTTATGCTTGATGAAGTGTATGAGCAGAGATTGTGGAGAACTTTAATAAAAGAAGGATTCTCCATAGCAAAGGAGAAAAAACTGCAGGAGATATTCGGCCAGAAGAATTATGGGCTTTTCACCTATGATATAAGGGAATTGAAGAAGAAATCAAGGTTCAGCCAGATCATGAGCGGATACAAGTCAGAATCCATACTGAAAAGGACAGAGGGCAAGGTATTAAAACCTGGTATTGCCCTGATTCCAATTGAGAATGTTGAGCTTTTCAGGTCATTCTTAGAGGTCTGGAAAGCAAAGTATACTCTTAAATACATCACAATGGAAGAATGATCATTTCATGCTCTCTCTCAGCTCTCTCGTCACTCTGTCTATCTCGTCATTCAGAGAGTCTTCAAAGCTCTTCTTTGGCTCTGGTTTCTTCTCTTCTTTGATCGGCTCTTTGTTTTTCTCTGCTTTTGCTTCTTCCTTCTTTGCTGCCTTGATTGGCGCTTCTTTCTTATCTGTCTTTGCGATTATCTTTGAGGCATCCTCTTTTTTCTGCGGAGTGAACCTGTTGATGTAGAATATGACCAGACCAAGTATAGGTATCAACAATAATGGCAGTATTATGCTGAATATGCTCCTGTCCTCAAGGTTTATGCCCAGCTCATCTGCAATTCCCATTGCGATTATCTGCTTCTTGCAGTCTTCTGGAATCACGCCCTTGATCTCATATGTGAACTCTTTCTCTGATTTCAGCTTGTCGAACTGCCACATGACGATAGGATCCGGGTTTATGACCTTTATCATCTGCCTTGCCTGTTCGTCCATCTGTATATCATCTATGCGCTGCGCAAGGCACTTTGGTATCTTCTCGTACAATGAAAGGTCTGTCAGTTCCTTCTTTGGATTTATCGTCAATGTGATCTTCGTGTAGGTCTCTCCGTTCTTGTCATATTCTTCTATC
>JAPLZS010000166.1:1139-11310 GCA_026394915.1 Candidatus Woesearchaeota archaeon
ATTGTCTGTCTCCTGCTGCTTCTTCAATAAAGTTTCCTGGTCTATCCTTGTCTCAACAGTTATTGTCTTCAACAGCTCTTCATCAATAGGGCTGTCCACGATGAAGGATGCAGATGAGATGTCTCCTGATACCATCCTGTCAAATGAGAACTTTATGACCGGATCCTGCTCTATTATGGTGAAGTTCTGCCCTGACCTTATCTTGTCTGCTGAAGCAGCTATATTCTTGGGTATCTTTATGACCAGATCAAGGAAGTTTATTGCGATGGGCATCATGTTCTTCACATTGAACATGACTAAAGAGGAATTTCCCTGCCTCTCTGCCAGCTTTGTGACAGAGAAATTGTAGTTCTGTATGACATCGACAACAAGCTTCTCTGCCTCCTGCTTTGTCAATGTCTGCTCAACGCCCTGATCTTTTATTGTGCTGAATATGCTGTCTCCCTTGTTTGTTCCTTTAAGCTCGTCAAATATGCTGTTCTCTTTCGGGGTGACCATGAAGTTCAATGATGCTATTGTTTCCCTGCACTTGATCCTAAGTGTGTTCTGGCCCTCTTTTCCTGTTATGTCTGCCTGAGTTGACTGCAGGGTGATGTAGCTGGGGTCATTGTTCAATGAATATGAGCATTGGGTGTTTTCAGGCGTTGTGCTGTATATCAATAAGACCTTGCTGTCTGCAAAGACCTGATTGTTCTTTGGCGAGATGATGTTTATCGAGATCGGCGCTAATGGGGCTGTGGTGTTGGCTGTTGCATTCAGGACAATGGCTTGTTTGGTCTGGCAGACACCGAGCTTGCACTCCTGGTTTGCAGAGCAGTCATTGTTTGACGTGCAGCCTATTATGTTTATCTTCAATGATGCAAGGAAAGAGCACTGGCTGAAATAATAGGAAAGCTTGACATCATAGGATCCTTTGCTTGAATAAGCGTGGGCGACAGAGGCCCCATTGTCTTTTGAGCCGTCTCCGAAGTCCCATGCATAAGCGTTTATCTTTTCATTTGTGGATGAGACAAAAGGAATCTGCTCCTGAACTGTCCTGTTCTGGTTGTTCAACGGCTCCTTTATCAGTATATTAGGGACATTAAGGGATGTCTTTATCCAGCTGCAGTCGCACAATGGCTTCCTGTCTGATGTCTCCTCATTTATGTCATCAACCCCATTGCAGTTTGAATCGATGCCGTCGCATGTCTCAACCGCATTCGGATGGATTGTATTATCCTTGTCATTGCAATCTGGTGGGCCGCAGTTCACTCCGCCTGTTGCATTGTATTTGTCCTTGTCAGCATCCACGCAGACTGTCGGAAGAGTCACGCAGACTCCGTTTGTGCATGTCTGGCCAGCAGAACATGAAACTCCGCATGCGCCGCAGTTGGTTGTGGTTCTGATGTCCACTTCGCATCCAGTTGCAATATTATTATCACAATCCTTGTAATATGTCTGAGTGCAAGCACATGCAGAAGCAGTATCACTCCACTGATAATTAGTCCAAGGGCAATGAATAGGATAAATACATTTGCCATTTACATCACATTTATTTTCTGTTTGGGAATTGCTGTCGTCACAGTCAGCATCAGAGCAGCAATCTGGACCTTTAGTTGCAGAGCAAATGTTGCAAGAGCAATGAGTTGATTTACATTCACCATCTGCTGAGCAAGTGTCTCCATTGTCCTTGCCACAATCAACTTGGCAATAAGAAGAAGTGCCATATTTGTCTTCACCTAGGCCAGAATCACAATGACCATTAGGGCATTTGTTTTCACCTTGACAATCAAAACACAAATTGGGATTTTCTCCTGTATCACAAACATTATCACATTCACCATTAAAACAGTCTCTGCATGCAGCAAAAGAATGAGGAATCATAACAAAAAAAAATGAAAATGCGAGTAATATAAATACCAAATAACCAATATGCCTCTTTTTCATATATATGAAGAATATGCACTGATACTTAAAATTTGCGTTAATTTTGGCCATATTGTCATATATAACCAATTAGAAATATTTAAATAGTTAGGATGCTTATATTAACTTGATATGGAAAATCAAGAATCGGGGAAAGAATTTACTAAGGTTGATTATGATAATTATATATCTAAAACAAGGCCTTATGAAATAAGATTGGATAATGGAGGCATACTTTCAGACCAAGACAGAGCGTATCTTGAAAGCGCAAGAATGGAGCTTTGGCAAGGGTTTAGCCAAACCAGCCTAAGCAGATATCATATTGTCGGACATATCAATGGTATATTATCCCGTGATGAAGTCAGAAAAAATCATCAGGAATTTCTTAAATTGAAAGAAGAATCAGACACTTTAGAGGTCAAGTTAGGTGAGAAAAGAAGAGCAGGAATATTGACTCCAAAAGAAGAAGATATAGTGCATACAAGATTGTGCGAGATTGGCAAAGAGATGTACCCTTATCATTGATGAAAACTATTATTCATTATTGTCTCTATGATACTATAGATCTCTGTGTTTTTTAAAGTCTGATTAATTGTAGACAAATTTGACAGAAAACCTACTTTTCTGTCTTCATCATGATAAGTGCCATGCTCTCCGATTGGCAAGTTCCCAAGAATCAAATCTCTTCTTCGTTTGATATTTCCTTTGGTTTCAGTATCCGTTATCCAGCCAAGCTTGCAGAAAGTGGTATCTCCTTTAGCGACTACAAATATATCCCCTAGATTCTCATGCCTTGAGTTCTCATAAAGCTGAATAAGCTCGTAATCAGCATGACCCTGATTTATATAGTGTGGGAACACATATCCGTGTTCGGATAAGAAATTTAGGTCGCTTTCGCATAGATTCTTGCCAGAATTAAGCCAAATACGTAAAATGCCACCATCATATTGAATATCTTTTATATCTTCAAAACTTTTCAGCAGATACTCATTTTCAAATTTTATATAATCTTCTGCAACATTGTATACTGCTATCGATTGAGGGTTTTCTTTTGAAGGTTCAATAAGATATCTTGTTGTATGCCTGCATCCATGATCGCCTGTTATTATGACAGGAGAATCAGGCATATCTCTGATGATTGCACTAATAGATTCATCAAGAAAACTCAGATGATTATAGACTTCTTCTGAATGAGGGCCATAATCATGGCCAATCTTGTCCAATGAACTTAATGTGAGTATAAAAAATCGTTTTTCGTTATCATCAAGAGAATTAATATTATTGAATATGTCTAATGCTCGTTTATCCCAGCCCTGCTGAGGGACTCTTTTATAATGGCAAGTATTGAATAGATAATCCAAAAATTGGCCTATCAAAAGATTTTGCGTGTTATAGACAAACCTATCCTTTGATTTCTCTTTATTGTAATATGCCAATAATTCACAATCAGTATCATGACCCATGACACGAACAGTCTCTTCTTTGCCCCCTATCGCATATACTTTGAAATTATTGGATATCCCAAGCAAAGCTAATGAGGGCAATTCTATATTTCTCAGCTTCTCAATGAGCTGCTCAAGCCCGCTCAGATTGTTTTTTGCTATCTTTGATGTGAATCCATGCAGGTTAGGATATTTTCCAGTAGATATATTTGTGTGCATGGCCTCTGTTGAGGCAGGAAAAGAATAAGTATCACAAACAGCAGGGTAAGGCAATATATCTGAGCATTTCTTTAGGTGTTCCGCATAATCTGCCCTTAGCTGATCGATTATGATTAACATCAATCTGGATTGATCATTGCAGGTTACCATGCAAAAAAGAACAGATATAACTTCTTGTATATAAATCTTTCTAATATTAGTAACTATATAGTAGTAAATAATCCGGAAGATTTACGGAATATATAACATCTAGTAAGCTTCGTCGTGATGCTTCACATAGTGGATGATTATAATATCTTCTTTGACTTCTAATATGATGACAAAAGGATCAAGATGAACACCCTTGCAGCCTGCCAAGACATTCCCTAATGGCTTGTAATGCTCTGGATTTTGTGATATCTCTTTTAACTTCTTTGTCAATCTATCAAACAGAACCGCATCTCTTTGTTTTAACTTCTTTAGCTGTTTTTCAAAGAAAGGCGTAAATTGGAACTTATATTCCATGATCAGAGCGCCTCAAAATAATTATCAACATCTTTTGCCTTGACAATCTTTCCTTTTCCAGAACGAGATTCTGCCATGCTTTCCTTTACTCCGGCAATCAATTCTTTATCCCCATAGATAGTTCTTTCATCAAAATCTTTTATTACTGGCTGAAGCTCCTTGAATTCACTCCTGATTCCACTTCTCACTAAATCGCTAAAATTAGAGAAAAAACCTTTATCGATAAGCTGAATCCCTTCTGCATACAAGACTTTTGGCAAAGATATTGTTACTTTCTTGAATTCCATTTGTACCACCTAAATACCACTTAAAGTAGTATTATTATATAAATATTCCGCTTTTTTCGTGTTTTGCATCATGAAATAATAAATATTTTGGGTTTTATATAAGTTTGTGATTTATTTCGGATAAAATCCGAAGAAAACGGGTTATTTCTATATTAAACTGGAATATTTACAGGTTTAGGCAATATTTCTAGAAAGTTCTTGGAAAGGACGGAAGGGTTGCAGAAAAGAAAAACTAGTAAAATATATCTCTTAACTTCCATCATTCCACGTTGGATCATGGCTTGGGTCAAGGTTGCCGTAATCTGCTGGATGGGCTTTGATGTGATCTATTAAGAAGCCTCTTATGGTGCTGTGTATGTTTTTGACTGCTTGTGCAGGAAGATTTGCAAAATCATCAATAAACATTCCGTTAGGTGCAAAATATAATACAACAGAAGGGGTTCCGATAGCATCATTATCAAGATAAAAAGGATCAAATCCACTATGTAATTCATCATTTGAAGAACTCCCATCAGTGAAATCTAACAAGTCTTGGGTTAAACCAGCTGCATTCCTTGGATAAGCAGGATTACATTGTATCATCTCGGCAGCCAAATTTGCTGCATAAGAAGGATTTACTCCTGCCTCTCCTTGTATCATAGCAACAGATTCAGGATAAGTCAAGTAGATGCTTGTGGTTGGCAGCCACCTATCAACATAAAACTCTGCCTTGTCTTCTATTGTTGCTGTCGGCGAGTTTGATATAGGGCTTTCGTTGCCTGCCTCGTCAACTGCCTTCACTCCAAAATACCATGTTCCTGCAGGTACAGTGAAGAACTGGTCGTATTGTGTTCCTGCTGGCCCTGTTGCAGTCACGCTTGCAAGAGGTGTTGCACTCAACCAGTCTGCCTCAGTCAATATAGGATTTGCTGAATAAGATATCACAAAATAACTTGGTGTTCCGACTGCTCCGTCATCGCCTGAACTGACCCATCTAAGCCTTGCTTCCTCACCCTTGTTTACAGAATCATAAGCCTCAAGATTGTTCATGGCAGAAGGCGCAGTCACATCCTTCACAGTAAAGCTCTTTGTTGATGATGCACTCAATGAGCCGTCTGAGCATATCACTTCAAGAGAATATGGTCCTGCTATTCCTGCTGGAAGAGCGACTGAAGATATTGTTCCGTCTGAGGCAACCTGTGCCTGCGTCAGTGTTGATGCTCCTCTGCTGTAAGTCACCGGGTCTCCGTCAGGATCTGTGCATGATGCCCATCCTTCAAGAGCATATCCTTCATTTGCTTTTGTTATGTTCACTGAATTGAACACAGGAGCTCTATTCAGATTAGCAACTGTAATTGGCAATGTCTTTGAGGTAGTGCCTCCATTTCCATCATTTGCGTTCACAGTGACATTGTAAGTTCCTGCCCGGTCATAAGGCAAAGCTACTGAAGATGAGACTGTGCAGTCTGGATTTATCACAAGCTCTAAAAGTCCGCCGTTATTGCCCAATGAGCATGTTACGCTTGGGCTGTCAATGTCAGACACTGCTATTGAGCCGACAAGATAGCTTCCCTCAATGCTGGTTGTTATTGTTGGATTTCCTATTACCGGCGCATCATTCACAGGATTGACTGTCATCGAAACTGTCGCTACATTGCTGTCCAAGCCGCCGTCATAGCATTTGTATGTGAATGAATCTGATCCGTTCCAGTTTGAGCTAGGAGTATAAGTCACCTTATTGCCTGCAATAGCGCCAAGGCTTCCATGTGCGGGGTTTGTCACCTTGATATAAGTAAGAGGATCTCCTTCAATGTCTGTGCAGTTCAATGTCACCTGCTTTGCAGTATCTTCATCAGTCAAATCTGATACATTGTCTGCCAAAGGAGCATTATTAGTAAGGCCCACATTGATAGAAGCAGTCGCTGCATTGCCCTCAACAGTTCCGTCACTGCATTTGTATGTGAATGAATCAACCCCGCTCCAGGTTGAGTTAGGAGTGTAAGTGACTTTGTTTCCTGCAATAGCGCCAAGGCTTCCATGGGAAGGATCTGTGACTTTGATATATGTCAGAGGATCTCCTTCAATGTCTGTGCAGTTCAATGTCACCTGCTTTGCGGTATTTTTAGGGGTTACTTCAGAGACATTGTTTGCAACAGGCGCATCATCCACAGGAGTCACTGTAACCAATATGCTATCCAGTCCAGAACCTCCATCCTTGTCAGTTGCTGTGAAACTTACTGTCTCAGAGCCGTACCAATTGGGCTTTGCTGTGAAAGTGGCTACTCCGCCTGAAACATTCACAAGGACATTTGTATTGCCGGAATAAACCCAGCTTGCCGGAGGCAGATCTGCAGCAACATCTGTCACATAGCTTGCAAGATTGAGATTATTGCTTCCATCCTCTAAGAAAGTTATGCTATTAGGAAGATTGACAACAGGGTTCAAATTGCTTATCACAGCATTGGTTATATCAGTCCCAACAGCCCCTTCATTATCAGTGACAGTCAGTGTTGCTGTGTATGTCTTATTGTCAGCATAAGTGTGGATTACATTCTGTCCTGCTGCATTTGTTCCGTCTCCAAAATCCCAGGCATAGCTCACAATAGAGCCGTCAGCATCAGAGCCAGAGCCTGAAAAGCTCACTGATGCGCCTTCATTTCCCGAGTAAGGCCCGTTTGCTTCTGCAATTGGAGCTATATTAGAAGACACTGTCAGCCTAAATGTATCGCTGGCAGTCAGTCCGCCTGTGTCTGTGACATGTACTGTGATGTCAGATATTCCGCTTCCTGCAACAGTGCAGTCAACATACCTGTTTGAATCAATAGTGCAGTTAGCGACAGTTGTGTTTGTCTGGCTTGTGATAGTATAAACTAAAGCATTGTCAGCATCCTGTGCATCAGAAGCATATACAAAAAGATCTATTAGATTGTCATTCAATCCTGAACCTATTGTAAGGTACTGGTCTGGCAGCGCAGATAATGCTGGCGCTGTGTTCGGCGGCGCATTATACTCGCTGTTATCTTTTAAAGATGTGCATCCTGGATCAGCCATGTCAACCAATCCATCGCCATCATTATCCTTATGATCATTGCACTGGTATACGACAGGAGGTTTGCCTCCGCCTCCTCCGCCACCGCCTCCTCCGCAGCCATAGCCGTAGCCTAAGAGAACAGCTGTAAGAGCAAACATATTAATAGAATGGGATAATCCAAGAGGTACAGCAAAAGCAGAGCTTCTATCATAAGCCCAATCATTCACCGCTTTTCTTGCGCTTTTTAGTCTTCTTAATATCCCTTCNNCTCATATAATCACCAAACCTAAGCCAGTAAAGTATTACAGCTATATAAAGCTTTAGGTTGTAGTCATTTTGGAGTGGTGGTGAACGTGTATGTTGTAAGATAGAAAAATATATAAATACAACAAAAATGTTACATTGTATAACAAAAATGTTATTAGACCATATAATTGATTCAAAAAATAAGATCAAGCTCATGAGGGAATTGAGCCTTCACGAGAATTGGGAATATAGCATAAACGAATTAGTCAAGAATACCGGAATCCACAGGGTCAGGATATCAAGCCTGATAAAAGAGCTGGCAGATTTAGGGGCTATTAAAATAAAGACAAAGGGCAGGGTCAGGCTAGTGTCAATAAATAAGGGGAATTATTTTGTGAAGAATATCCTGATTGAACTGTTCAAAAAAGAGAAAAATCTTGCAATAGACATAGCCAGTGAGGTCGTTAAAGATATCAAAAGAGATAAGAATGTGATTTCCATCATTTTATTCGGGTCAAGCATCAAAGAGAGATTTACATTTAAGTCTGATATTGATATTATGGTGATATACTCAAAGGATGAACATATAAAGAATATTGACAAGATTATAGAAGAGTATGATAAACATGGATTATTGATATCTTATGACACAATAAGTGTAGATGAATTTAAGAAACTTTTCAGGGAGAAAGAGGCATCAATAGTCAGCTTGGTAAAAGATAATAAGACTCTTTATGGAAAAAATGTGTTGGAGATGATTTGAATGCAGTTTGAGAGAAAAGAAAATGCCAAAATCAGGCTGGAAGATGCGATGGAATTCATTGAAAGTTCAAAAGATAATCTGAGAAACAACAGGTTTAAAGCTTCAATAGATCATTCTATAACTGCCTGCATAGCTGCAAATGATGCGTTTACAATCAATCATCTGGAAAAAATAGCAAATATAAGCCATTATGAAGCGCTAGACCTGCATAAGGAAGCTTCACAAAAATTCAATGAGGATAAAACAACAATATTAAGAAAGCTGCTGAATGAAAGGCATAGGATGACTTATAGGCCTGTAAAAGCGGATAAAGATATGTCTGAAACAGATCTGAAAAATGCTATAACATTTATAGAATGGATCAAAGAGCATATTTAAAGTATGAGCATTGTGTGTTCTCGAGTGTTGTGCTGTAGATTAATAGTATGTTGCTGTCTGCGAAGACCGGGTTGTTCTTTGGCGAGATGATGTTTATTGAGATCGGCGCTAATGGGGCTGTGGTGTTGGCTGTTGCATTGCCTTTTGGGATAAGCCATTCAAGATCTCTTCAAATCCACCACAAAGTATAAATATAACCTTAATTTAGGTTATTATAACCATGATAGAGGTTATTTAATATGTCATTGTTAAGCTTTCTAAAAGAAAACCCAGACTCCAGGAAGGTGTTTGGGGAAAGGGAACTTAAGATAATTGAGAAGCAATTGATGGGTGTTCCATTGACGCAGTCTGAGAAGAACCGGCTGTCAAGAGACATAAGGAAGAAACTGGAATTCATAAAAGGGTTGTCAAGATTCGAGAAAGATTTCAGGCTCAAGAAAGGCGCAATGATAAAGAAAGCTATAGAAAAAGCAAAGGATATAATCCTAGAGACTGACTTCAAAGGCAGGATAAAAAAGATAATCCTCTTTGGTTCAAATGTAAAGAACAAGCTCAATCTGATGTCAGACATTGACATTGCAGTGGAATTCGGTGAAATAAACCTGAAAGAAGCGACATTGTTCAGGAAACATGTCTCAGGCAGGGTGGATTCAAAGATAGACATACAGGTATTCGAATTTCTTCCGGAAAATATCAGGAAAGACATAAAAAGAGAAGGAACAGTCATATATGAGCATGAGAATACAGGACAAGACAAAAGAGATTGAGAAATACCTGGCTGAATTCTCTGGGATTATCCCTTCTGACATTGAAGAATACAAGAAAAGCATTAAGACTAAAGCGGCCTGTGAGCGTTATTTTGAGAAGATTGCAGAAGCGATTACAGATCTTGCATTCTTGATCATAAAAGATAAAGAGTTAAGGCAGCCAGAAGATGACAAGCAGTCGTTTGATGTGCTTGCAGAAGAGAATATCATCCAGAAAAGCCTTGCTGAAAAGCTGAAGGATCTGAAAGGCATGAGAAATATCATAGCCCATGGATATGGAAAGATAGATGATGAGATTGTATTCCATTCAATAACAGAGGAAATGGAAAAAGATGTCAATGAATTTATCCTGGAAATTAGAAAAATATAAAAGAATAAGATTCACCCTTTGAATATCCTCACAATCTCAGGATCTGACATGAAGGCCTCTTTCTTTATCTCCTCAAGCACATAGTACTCCTCAGGGTTCTTTACCCTGAACCTCTCAAGGCCTTCCACAAACTCGTGGACCTCATTCACGTTCCTGAAGAATGCCTCAATCATGAAGTCATAGCCGTTATTTATCCTGTACACTGAGTTTATGATCGGCTCCTTAAGGAGATAGGATTTCAGGCTATCCCTGCAATCTCTCGGGACTTTTAGCGCAATGT
>JAPLZS010000166.1:11355-12722 GCA_026394915.1 Candidatus Woesearchaeota archaeon
GCCTGTCTCCTTGCTTATTGCTGTCAGGTTCTTTCTCGCATTCTGCCTCAGATGCGATAAAATTACAAGTTCTTTTTCGGTCATCATTGAAACACCTCCGAGTTTTTCGGAATAACAACAGTAATGGCGAAAGATTTATATATAACTAACCTCTATAAGTTATATAACATATATAACATGTTTATATACAAACATTATAAAAAACAAGAAAATGAAAAGAAAACTCGTAAGACAAGGAAGGAATGCTCTTACAGTCACGCTGCCGGCAGAATGGACAAAGAAGTTCGGACTGAAAGCTGGGGATGAGGTTGACATAGAACAGAAAGACAGGAACATAATAATAGGCGGTGAAGGAGAGAAAGAGATCAAAAGAGCTTCTATTGATGCTACAAAAATAAGCGAGAGAGTTCTCAGATGGCAACTGTCAGGCTTGCATAAAGGAGGATGGGATGAGATAGAGATCATTTTTGAGAAAAAAGAAGCGATTGATGTCATAGATGATCTTATGAAAAATCTTTTTATGGGATTTGCAATTGTCGAACAGACAGACAAGAGATGCCTGATAAAGAGCATATCGCGAGAGATGGAGACAGAATTTGACGCAATACTCAAGAGAGCATTCCTTGTCACAATCTCAATGGGCGACAGCATAATAGATATGATAAAGAAAGACAAGCTGAAAGGGATAAAAGAGCTCACGATACTGGAGAAGACAAACAATCAGCTTACGAATTTCTGCGAAAGAATCCTGAACAAGAGAGGATACAGGGAATATGACAAGACATGTTTTGTCTATGCTATCTCCTGGAACCTTGAAAAAGTCTGTGACAATTATAAATACATCTGTGATTTCATTGAGAAAAATCCAAGCATCAGGATAAGCAAAGAGCTCCTGGAAATATTCGAGATGTCAAACAGCCAGATAAGAGGATACAGCTCATTGTTCTCAAAGTTCAAGACAGAGGAATTAGTTGAACTGAACAAGAAAAGAAAGCAGATTGTACTTTTGTCATGAGCTGCGAGGATTTCTCAACTTCAATTTTCATGCTCAACTATAAGTGATCTGAAGTCAAGCAGGGCTGATGTCAGATTGTGGTAATTCTCCCGGTATCTTAGATAGTATTCAGGGCTCTCTTCTTTTATCCTCTCTATAGAATTAAGCGCATTTCTTATCAATAGCTCCCTCTTTGAGGCCATGTCTTCCCTGCCTGGAGAGCTCCATGAAGAGCATAAGGATAGTGCCCGATGTATTGTGGAATTGAAATAACCCAGCCTGAAAGCATTATAATCGCCTATCTGTTCTCCATTTCTGTATCTCAAATATGCATCGAAATAATTCCTCATTATTCCATCCTTGTCAGAATCTT
>JAPLZS010000166.1:12798-15410 GCA_026394915.1 Candidatus Woesearchaeota archaeon
CAAGATCAAATTGCATCGGCACAAGACCCTTGTCTTCCCAATCAATAGCTACAATCCCCCCATCTTCTCTTACAAGCCACTGCTCTGGATGAGCATCCTTGTTGAAAACATAAGTTGCATTCTTCAATGAATCAAAAACAGGCGCATAATTGGATTTTATCTTAGTTATAATGTGCTCAGGAAGATTAAGATCCCTGCTCCCTAACTTTTCTTCAAGAGTTTTTGGTATGTTTACTCTGCCTTTCTTAGTCAATTCTACGTTCATCTTCGCATGGATCAAAGCAAGATAATCTGCTACACGATAAACTGCATCTGTCCTTTCTTGGATATCATAAAGAAGCTTTCCTGGATCCCTTTTCATGACATAAGCATGCCTATCTTCATAGTTGAATATGCTGATGGGCTCTGTTGTGAAGTATACATCTGATTTGCCTGCATCCTTCACTATCTTCATAGCTTCTCCTGTCAGCATCACTTCGTCTTCAAGGTCATTAAGATGATTCTTCTTGAATAAGATAGAATTCTTGAAGAATTTGCTTGGAGAATACTCCAGTACATCATTGACAGATTCTCCTATCTTACGGAATTTTAATGATGCATCAGTTCCCTTCAGCAAAATCCCTACAGTCTCCCCCCATTTCTCCTTGGCCTCTTCCTGCCTGCCGAGGCCGCCTAGCATCAAAGCATAAAGCGCTCTTGAGTCTGCTCTCTCTGGGAATCTCTCTCTCATCTGTTCCTGCACAGCCAATGATTCATCGATATTATTTAGATTCATATGAAGCATTGAGAGATCTATGTAATTCTTGACTTCTTCTGATTTTTTTCTTATCTGTTTTAAATAGGCCTTATAATGTTTTATGTAAGGGTTTGCAAACAAAATGCCTATTGTCTGGAACATCTTCTGTAGATTTGTAGGAACAGGACTTAATCTAAATCCATGAGACCATGCTTCAAGAGCCTCATCAAGGTTACCCTTTTGTGAGTATGAAGATGCTAGATCAAAATAGCCTTTTCTTGAAGGTAAATTCTTGATAATCTCTTCGTTGCATCTCAATTCTGCATCTTTATCCCCTTTTAGATTATAATAAAATCCTTTTGCGAATGACTTGAAATAATTGCTATTAGGAGATATGTTATCAACCAGTTTTATGGAAAAAACAGCTATCAAAAAAAGAGTTATACCGCTAAGAACATGTCCTGTTATCACTTGCCCCATCCCGACAGACACTTCTTTGAGATAATCCAATGCAGCCATATCACTATGCCACTTAGGTGAAAGAGGAGTATCCTGAGCAATAATCTCCAAAAGATTGCTTTTTGTTTCAAAATAAGTATTGCATAGATTATAAATATCAGAGCCTATACTATAAAATGATTTAGAAAAGATCAAAGCAGCAGTTGTCTTCGGATATCTTAGCCCGAATTTGAATGCTCTCCATTATCACAGCAAACAATGAAGACAGGCCTAGAGAATAAATTAATTTTTGAGATTCAGTAAGCGAATCAATTAAAAGAAAATCTATTCCTACAAAATTTATATTGTTTAGTATATAGTATGCCCCTGCCCCTACAGCAATCCCGCCTGCCCATGAGGCCGCATCTGCGATCTTCTCAAGGCTCATCTCTGCTATAGGTTTTGCTCTTGCCCAGATCCTCTCAGGCAGACTTTTCTCTGCTGCAATCTTCTCTTCCAGCCCCATGAGATATATAATCCTAAGAAAATATTTAAACCTTGCTTTGTCCCTGTATGTTGGCTAAACAATAAAGAAAGAGCGCAGGCTCTCACGGTATGAAATAATCAAGTATAGGATGCTTCAGGCCAAGAGCATATTTTGCAAATCTCAGGTCTTTTCTTGTCACAATCCTGAATGAGAGCACAAGCGCAAGATAGACCAATGCAGCAGCCCCTATTGAAATGGCCATCTCAGCAAACACATTCATCTCAAGCCAGGCCTTAAGGAGATATATGACTCCGATGAAAGCAGCGCCTGCAATGAAATTCTTAACCCATCCAAGAACAGGCGCAACAGCTCCGATATGGTCATAGACTTTGTAAGAGGTGAATGCAAAGACGATCCAGACAGGATATTGCCATTTATGTTCCCTATTGTATAGAATATAGCGCCGATAGCGAGTATCTGCATTGCAATGGAGGCGTCTGTGTAGGCTGCTCCGAACAATATCTTGATTATGAGCTTAGGAAACATGAGCAGCACAAAAGCAATCGGGATGACAACAATGAAAGTGTACTTGTAGATAAGATCCATTGCCTGCTTCAGCTTCTCCTTGTGGCCCTTTATCCACAGCTCAGCAGACAGGGGAAGGAACACTCCGGCAAGAGCATAGCTCAAATAAAGAGAAAGGCTTGCTGTCGGAGAAGCGACCTGGTAAAGCGCAACATCCTTCACTCCCCTGAAATATGTCAGCATCAGTGTGTCTGTGTAGCCCATTATGAGAAGGCCGAACATGCTTGTTATCACAGGCAGGCCGAATTTTATAAGCGCCTTCACAAGCTCAGGATTTATATCCAGCTTCACCCTGAAGAAATCAGGGAACAGCTTAAGGAAAAAAGGGATGCATATAAGAGGGACAATCAGATAGACAAGCATGTA
>JAPLZS010000166.1:15431-15950 GCA_026394915.1 Candidatus Woesearchaeota archaeon
CAAGCATGTAAGACACTGATGGCGCTATTATCCCGAGGCCCATCCTGAGGAACAATGTGATCATCCCGAATATGAAGAGCATCCTGAACAGCCCTATGCCTGCATAATATGTCATCTTCTGGAATGCCTGGAAAGAGTACGTGAAGACATTCTCAAGAGGCATGAGCATGAACATGACTGCAAGGAATTTTATCACAATGGATGCAGACGGGATGTGGAAGAAATCAACAGCAAGCCTGTCAGAGAATATCATGGCAGTTATCGCTATTATGGTGGATATTATGAACTGTATCGAGAACACAGATACAATCACGCTCTTCATACCTGAGTAATTCTTTTTATGGAGATAATCAGATACAAACTTGGTGAGCGTCTGGTTGAGGCCAAGGTCCTTGAATATTATCAGGAATGCAAAGAATGAGAACACTGCATAGAACAGGCCATAGTCATCCTTGCTCAGGCCTCTTGCCAATACCAGCCTGACAAGATAGCCCAATAAAGCAGCAAAAAAAGATATGA
>JAPLZS010000166.1:15975-16954 GCA_026394915.1 Candidatus Woesearchaeota archaeon
TATGGTGAAAGTCCCTTTTACCGCCTTCTTTGCATAGTTCACTTGTTTCTGAACCATTCAAATGTCCTCTTTATCCCTTCCTCTATCTGAACCATAGGCTGCCATCCTAATTCTTTCTTTGCAAGGCCGCAGTCAAGCCTTATCCTGTCGACCTCTCCTGGAACAGGATCAACATGCTCTGCCTCTGCCTCTGTTCCGGACGCCTTCTTTATCAGCGAGAATATCTCATTCACAGAAGTCTCTTTTCCTGTCCCTATGTTGAATATCCTGCTCCTTGTCTTTTTCTCAAGCGCCAATAAGTTTGCATTCGCAACATCTGCCACAAACACATAATCCCTTGTCTTTTTTCCGTCTCCGAATATCAATGGGATCTTTCCTTCCTTTATCCTGCCCATGAATATCGCTATCACTCCTGCCTCTCCCTTGGGATCCTGCCTCGGGCCATACACATTTGCATATCTTAGAATAGTGTACTCAAGGCCATACAGGAAATTGTACAGGAAGAGATAATGCTCTGCTGCATGCTTTGAGACGCCGTAATGGCAGATAGGATTCACAGGATGCTTCTCGTCGCATGGCATGCACTCCGGATTTCCGTAGCATGCTCCTCCTGAGCTGGAGTATACTATCTTCTTCACCTTGAAATCCCTGCAGCACTCAAGCACATTTATCGTTCCTATTATGTTGGACTCTGCATCAAACATCGGTTCTGTGACTGATTTTCTCACATTTATCTGCGCTGCCTCATGTATGACAAAATCAGGCTTCTCCTTCTCAAAAACTTTCCTGAGCTCAGGCTTTGTTATGTCAGCATTGCAGAATCTTGCTTTCTTATTCACATTCTCCTGATTCCCTGTCACAAGATTGTCGACAACAACGACATCATAGCCATTCTTTATGAGAAGGTCTACTATATTGCTGCCTATGAAACCTGCTCCCCCTGTCACAAGAACTTTTCCTTTCATTTTATTTCTCCTTT
>JAPLZS010000155.1:0-1161 GCA_026394915.1 Candidatus Woesearchaeota archaeon
CGCTTCCAGGAAAGCAGACAAGCAATTCAAGACTTTCTGGTTTTGGTTCTGATGTTTGTTCTGCCATTGTATCACATGATGCTATATTAAATAATAAACAATTTTAATATTACTATCTAGTAACAATAGGTGATATATAAATGTTATGGTGTAGTATCTCTATATAGTAGTTAAAATAAAAAGATTTATATACATTCTGTGATTTTCAGGCGATATGGAAATGAACCCAGAAGAGCAGATACAGCAGATGTCCAGCCATCTTAGGCAGGTACTGCCGGAATATGAAGTTTTACTGAATCCTGTGGATCGCTTCGTAAAAATAGGGCAATCCCCTGATTTCAAGGATGTAAGCGGGGAAAAACCATACTCTTTCAGGACAGAGACAGACGTTCCTGTTAGGTACAATTTTTCTGGTAAAAGCAATGGTGACAGCATTGATGTCGGCAGCATATGTGTAATCGGCTTTTGCCGAGGTGATGGAACAGGCGCTGAAAGTGAAAGATTCAACCTAAGCAACATTGTGATACCTGATAGATATAAGTACGCTGTTAATCCAGCAAAAGTCATTCCAAGAGAAAAGGGAGCAAAGGGAGTGATCACTGAACTTATGTTTCCATTATTCTCATTTGATAGAAATAACGGGAGATTCTATGATTATGCAGTGCATCTTGAGGAGCTTACTTTAGGATGTTTTAATCCGTGCGATTCAATCTGGATCACTAAAAAGTGTTTTTTCCTTGGCGCAACTGATGAAAGATGGTATGAAGAGGCAATGAGTGGGGCGCTAACAGGAAGTATGCCCCCTATGATCTATTTCACTACAGGGAATCTGCCAACTGGAAGGCGCTTTGGGGATCCTCATGCAATAGTCTATGGTGATTGCAGAGTTAGAAAAGAAATAATACAGGTAGCAGGTTTCCTTTCAATCACCCAGATAGACAATCCTCTTGTGCCCATTATTGACTTTCTGACAGTCCATGGTAATGCAAAAATACCTAAAGATTATGAGTGATGATCGCAATAAATTCTTGGAATAAATGCCTAGATAAATAAGGTTATTCTCTAAACTCTTTTAGTGGGGGGTTTCTGCCTGTTTTTCCGGCTCTGTCCTAAATCTAGCCTTCGGCTCGGGTTAGCATCGGCTTGGCTTAGGAGTATCTT
>JAPLZS010000155.1:1169-5223 GCA_026394915.1 Candidatus Woesearchaeota archaeon
GGCTTGGCTTAGGAGTATCTTGCTTAAAGCCGAGGTTCCCCGTAAGGGACAACCCCCTTCTCGGCCTGATTATTTAGCAGAAGAAGCCTCGCAATATTGATGCTACCTACATTTAGGACAGAGCCTGTTTTTCCACAACATTTATATACGGAAAACCTCAAACTCACTGAGAAGAGCCATGGAAAACCTATTCCAGAAAAAAGAGCCTGTTGTGAAAAGAGGTGCAAAAAAGTACCCGAATGATGTAGTCTCCATAAGCACAACAGGAAAAGAGGAGGCAAGGGTCCTTGAGAAAAGAGGGACATTTATCAAGTACAATTATGAAGATGTCTTCAGCGGAAATTCTGAGAAAAAATACACCCTGCTGCTGAAAGATGAAAACGGCAACATTGAGCATCTTTTTGTGCTGCCCGCATCAAATGGAAAAGAGCTTGTTGTCAAGCATGTCAATGAGGGTAAGAAGAAAAGGAGGATCTGGGACCCAAGGCTGAAGACCGCGACAGAGTTCTGAAAAGAAGGACCTACCCCAAATACTCATCAGAATCTTTTCTTATAATTATTCATAATAGTCACACATCTTAGTTTGTTACTCCCTAATGGTTATTAAACAGAAAGATTTATATATCACTTGTCATTTAAAGGCTTATTTTGGGCTGGTTATAACCTATTCTTTAGGGTTATTCCGCTTTTTCCGCACAGTTGGGGTGTTGGAGACAAAAATGAAAGACGAACTATCCAAGATGACAGATTATTCTTCGAGCAAGTTAGAGGACTCCAGAGTCTTTGACCTGTTCCAGTCAGAGAAAACAGAATCCCTCAAAGAATCCATGGAGGATATCCAGGAATCTATAAGGCTGAGAAAACAGCTCTCTGAGGAATTGACTGCATTGTTCAACAAGGTTATCATGGACACAGACAATTTCATAATCAGGCTTAACATAGTCGATAGGAACAACGAGATAATCAGGGGAGAGCAGATGAAGCTGAAACAGAAGCAGATGGAGATCGAGGCGAAGAAGATCGAGGAGAAAGTCACCTGCTGGAAAGATGTCGCGCTCCTCAAGAAAGAGCTCAGGGAGCATCTCGCAGAGTTCAGGGATAAAGAGAGCAGGTCAACCATGCTTGACAATCTTCTAGACAGCAAGATTTAGGAATCTCTTAGGCATAAAAAATAATCATAAAAATATCTTAAACAAAAACAACAGCCAAAACACAAAAACACAATCATGATGCCACAATGATGACTCATATCTCAGTCGAGGAGCTTTGCAGGAAACTCAAGCCGATATTGGGCAGGAAGATAGACCTTCTTTATCTCAAGTACACGATCTCTGACAGCAAGGAGAAGAAGATGGAGATAGAGCAGGCTCTCAGCGCGCTTTACCACAAATACCTCAACAATTCGATGTTCTCAGACAAGATCCTTCTGGAGCCTCCTGAGGAGAATATAATCAAGGGAGATTATCCTCTCGGAAAAGTCATATATCCTGACAGGGAGATCTGCACATTCGGATTGAGGGAGCAGGACTGGCAGAGGCACCTGTGCATCAGCGGCATGTCAGGTTCAGGAAAGACGACATTCGCATTCCAGATCCTCGGAAACCTCATCATGAAAAAAAAGCCTTTCCTTGTCTTTGACTGGAAAAGGAGCTTCAGGCCCATAGTCAAGATCGACCCGGAGATACTCTGCTTCACAGTCGGAAATGACAATGTGAGCAACCTATTCAAGACAAACATAAACAGGCCTCCAAAAGGGGTTGCCCCGAAGGAATGGATCAACATACTCTGCGACATAATCAACGAGGCATTCTTCGCAAGCTTTGGCGTGCATAAAGTGCTTATCGAGACGCTTGACCAGGCATTCAAGGATTTCGGAGTGTACGGCGGCTCTGAGAACTACCCCACATGGAGCCAGATAAAGGACAGGCTTGAGGAGAAGGAGAACGAGCACACAAAAAAGACAGGCCGTGAATCAGAATGGATAACTTCTGCATTAAGGATCGCCCACGCGCTCACATTCGGCGGGTTCGGAGAGGCCATGAACTACAAGGGAGAGCATTCAATGGGCATAGAGGAGATGCTCACGAAGAAAGTCATATTCGAGCTTGATTCATTGAACAACTCAGAGAAGAAATTTTTCTGCCAGTTCCTGCTCACTTACATCTACAAATACAAGAAAGCGAATTCCCTTGAATCAAGGGAATTCAGGCACGCGATACTTGTCGACGAAGCGCACAACATCTTCCTGAAGGACAGGCCGACATTCATGAAAGAGGTCATCACAGACCTGGTCTACAGGGAGATCAGGGAATACGGCACAAGCCTCATCTGCCTTGATCAGCACATCTCACAACTGAGCGACGTTGTCGCAGGGAACTCTGCATGCAATATCGCGTTCCAGCAGATGCTTCCGCAGGATGTCGACACAGTCGCAGGCATAATGCAGATGAGGGATTTCCAGCAGAAGAAATTCTTCTCGATGCTGCCGGTTGGCTATGCGATAGTGAAGCTCGCTGAGAGATATCATAATCCATTCCTCATAAAAGCGCCTTTCATAGACATAAAGAAGCATGCTGTTGCAGACGATGAGATAAGGCAGAAGATGAGGGCTGTAATGAAGTATGACACAAGGATAAAAGTATTTGAGGATTCATGCAGGCCAGAAAAACTGCAGGCAAAGATAGCAAGCACAGACCTCATGATGAAAGCGATAGGCGTTGACACTGGAATGAAAGAAGCAGAGATAAGAGGCCTCACAAGCAAGGAAAAGCCTGCTGGAATGTACAACTGGAACAAGATCATAGTCAATCATGTACAGGAATTCCTCTTTGATTTCGCCTGCAAGCAGGTTCAGGAAGGATTCACAATAGAGGAGATCCAGAGAAAGCTGATCAGGGAAGATTACAACAAGCAGGACATTGATATTGTCCTCACAAATGTGAAAAGGAAGTTTGAGAAGGATCTCAATAAGAAGAGGATGTCTGAATCATTCTCGCAGAAATCAGGCCAGCAGGAGCAGGATGGAAAAGACAAGGCGCGGGTCGGGGCAGACCACATCATGCTGCTCAGCATACTGCAGAACAATCCAGGCGTAGGCACAGCAGAGCTCTATCATCTGATGAACCTTTCAGGAAGAAGGGGGAACCAGCTGAAGAATGAGCTTGTCGAGATGGGCATGATTTCAGTGATTGAAGACAGGAACGAGAACGGCTGGACAAAGAGGGTCAAGCTGACAGACAACGGAACAACGGCAATAGCAAAGAAAGAAGCAGCTATCAACTGATAGTATGCAGAAAATCACAGATCATATTTTTTTTATATCACAAAAAAAACATAAAACAACAACCAAAATCCGAAAGGAATTTGACAGGACTCCATTGAGTACCAACACCATATCCGCAAAGGAAATGATTCATTGGAACTAATTTAATTGGAGACGGTTATTTGACATATGCGTACGCGAAAGCAATTTGATTGAAAAACAATACATATTGAACGCGTTACGTAAAATTCGAAAAGACCTGGAAAACCCTGAAAACTCAATCGTGAAAAGCTATCAAGCTGATTGAGATTGGAAAACCCATTCAACATAGGTTGATTTAGATAGATTTATTTCCACAGACTTCAGCGAACAGCATGCTTAAACCTCGGAATTCTCGTGGATAACGCTGGAAAAAGCATTACGCGGTTCTGAAAAACTTTCAGCAACACTATCAACTCTCTTCAGAAAGGAGAAGGAATGACAGACAAACCTACAAGAAAAGACAAGATCATCATTGTCTTGGGGTTGCCCTTCATCTTGTTCTTCCATCTGCCTTACATCATCGACACGTTTCTAATTGGATATCTCACTTCGACTTACTTATTAATCATATGGGGGGCTGTATTCGCTTATACCCTGCTGTATTTCCTCTTTCTCTTCAGAGATGATATAAAAGACGCCATATGGATCCATACAATTGTCAAATCACTGTCTATTTAACCTGCCGTCTGCTTTGCCCCCTGCTGACATGGTGCGTCCTTTGGGAATAAGATACCCAAAGTCTCAAGAGAA
>JAPLZS010000206.1:0-775 GCA_026394915.1 Candidatus Woesearchaeota archaeon
ATGAGATACTTCGGACTTGAACAAAGAAACCTTAACTCTTTCAAGGCAAAGATGCTCGCAATAGCGCTTTCCAGCGATAATAGGCCCAAGGAAGTGTTCCGTGATGATCTGCGATTCAGCCGCCTTGCGCAGCAGATAAAGGAGCAGGATAATTATGATATAGAGGTGATCCATTCTCTCAATAAAGGATCATCAATGAAACAGAAGCTCATCCATTCGCATGCTGTACTCCCATTAGCTTCTGCTTATCACGGCGAAGACCTATATGTCATGTGCCTTGAGGGCGAGGAAGCGAAGATAATCAAGCTGAGAGGAAACGAGAGGATCGCCGAGACGCGCATAGATGAACTAAGATATCCATTCTCTCTGGCTGCTTTTGAAGAAGGTGTGGTATTTGTCAATGACAGCAAGGCGAACTTCATCGGACATGATCTTGAGACTATAATAGAGCAGACAAAGGATGATGCGCTTGCAGTCTGCTCAAATGATGAAGTGATGTATAAAATCGCTAACAACCACAGGCTTTTACTGGAATATGGTTCACAAGAGAAGTTTGATAGGAAGATAAAGGAAAGAAATAAATTCAGTCCTGATATATCCAAGAGAATGGCTATTGCAGAAGTGGAGGAGACCAGATATGAGTATAAACTGCATTCTATAAATTCCGGGCCAATGGGCGCAGCAGCATTGCTTTACTCAAGAAAAGGCAATTATATCCTCATATTTTCTGGGAAAAAAGGGACAAAGAGCACGCATGGAACAAGTTATATCAATG
>JAPLZS010000206.1:855-2143 GCA_026394915.1 Candidatus Woesearchaeota archaeon
TGCATCAGCATGAGTCCAAGTGCTTATCCTCCAAGTGTAGCTATGACAGACAATGCGATCCTGGTGTCAGAAGGCAGCTCAATAAGGATACTTGACTATAATCTCAAGGAAATCCATCGCTTCAGGCAGAGCAAGGGCAATTTTGAGCTTGTCGACATGGCTCATCCATTCTCAGTCATTGCAGGTGGTGGCAATCTATTCGGTTTATATGCAAGCATAAGCACAGGCAGGCGTGAGACACGCAAAGACAGCTCACCAGTATTCTTGATATTCTCGATTGGCAAGGATTATAGCGTGAAGCTTGAAGGGGCCCTTAATACAGAGGAGATGCCTATGAACATCGCAACAGGAATAGCTTTCTCTGACAGCGGAAAGCTTGCTATATCAAGCACAGGCGGAAGAGTGAAAGCAAATTCTCATTGGAGCGATTCTGGCAGGGATTATATCAGGCCTGTCAAGGATGGACGTCTTGATATATATCAGTTGGATATTCCAAAAAGCTTGGATTCGCAAGTTCCTAAAATTCTCAAACCAGCAGAATGAAGAGAATGAAAATACCGGAACTCTAAGGGACGGGCTCTGTCCTAAATCTCTTCTTTTCCATAAGATATATTAACCCGTTTGGGCTTATTAGGCCCAAAGCGGGGTGGTGGAGTCTACCCACCACATGAAAAAAGAAACAAGATTGGTTAATAAAATTAAGCGTTTGCTCAGGTCAGTGTGGTAAGCGACAGGGGAAAAGTCCTTTCTAATGATAAGAATATGTTCATGACAGCAGAGGGAGAAGGAGGAATGATACCCCCAAAAGTCGCAAATCACCACAGGGCGATAAAGGATGAAGTGATAAAGAGCGCGCTCGATAAAGCAGGAAAGACGATAAAAGACATTGATCTTGTCTCATTCTCAAGAAGCCCCGGCCTTTCGCCATGTCTTCGAGTAGGCATGGAGACAGCAAAGGATATTGCCAAAAAGAATGAGATACCATTGATAGGAGTGAACCACTGCATTGCGCATCTTGAAATAGGAAATCTTATGACAAAGAGCAAGGATCCTGTCCTGTTATACGCATCCGGAGTGAACACTCAGATAATAGCTTATGATGGAGGCAAGTACAGGATATTCGGAGAGACTCTTGATATCGGCATCGGAAATTTCCTTGACAGTTTTGCAAGGCACGCTGGCCTCGGTTTCCCAGGAGGGCCTAAGTTAGAGAAGCTCGGCAATGGATCACAGATGAAGAAAGACAGGCAGATAATACCTCTTCCTTATGTCGTCAAGGGCATGGATG
>JAPLZS010000092.1:0-5839 GCA_026394915.1 Candidatus Woesearchaeota archaeon
CTTTTTGCAGCATTTATCTTGTCTTTGTCAGGTATTGATTCTTCTGGCCTTGTAACAACCCTGCATATCTGGTCGCAAGTTACTGACCAGTTGCCATATGCCCAGAATGTTTCTGCAGGAACTGGCTCATCATATCCTTCTTCTTCCTGCAATATAATCTTTGCTGAAAGATCTCCTCTTAATCTCCAGACTTCATTGACTGCTTCTTCAAGCGATAATCCTTTTTCATCTGCCATTTTCTCACCGCCTTCCCTCATTTTCTGAGAGCTTTCTATATTTATCCAATGTCTTGGTTATATCATTTGAATCCCTGAACTCACGGAAAATCCCTGTTGCATCTGATTTAGGCATATTTGTGCCTGAAAAACTTCTTGAGTATATTTCCTCTACAAACTCATCTACTGGATCAACTGTGTATACTATTACATCACAACGCTCATCAGGCTCTTTCTTCACTTCCCTGACTTCTATTAGATAATGAATGCCTTCTTTCTCTTTGAGAGTGAATCCCTCAAAATAAGGGCCAGGATCAGTCTCATCTGCTGACTTCCCATTGTCAAGATAGACCTGATACATCACATTTGGCCTCATTCTTCTTGCGAGCACATTTCCCATTACAATGCTTTTCAGCTTTTGTTCAATAGTGTCATCATTTCTTTCCATATTCTTACCTTATTCTGTCATTCTGGCATAAACCTCTCCTTGTCCTCGACTTTTAATATTTGGAACGAACTTATATCGACTGGATATTTTGATCTGATGTTCTCTATCCATCTGACAAATTCATAGCTGTCTTTGCACACTATCTCCAATAAAAAAGTGAAGTTTGAGTTTGTGTGGTATATCGAGCTTATGCTCCTGTCCTCTTTCATGCAGTCCAGGAATTCCTGCTTTGCATTGCCATTGACTTTCACAGCAAGCATATGATGCGAAAGATAGCCCAGCGCAGGATAATCCAGCAGTGATGATCTTTTTATCACATACTTCCTGTCTATCTTCCTTATCTTGTCTGCGACTGTCGATACAGGAAGCTTCATCTCCCTTGCTATCGCAGAGACATTGACCCTTTTTCCGTGCCTGAGGCACTTTATGATCTCTTTTTCGTTGGGGTTCATTTTATACCTACACAAAAATTGAATCATGCGATTCCCTATCCTGCACAAGATATTTTGTGATGTCAGGACCATATTCCCTGTGAAGCCTCATTGCAGCATTGAGTATTGCATTCTCATTGTACCTTGTGCATCCCTGATTCTCGCAGGAATATGCAAGCTGCCTCTTCACCCGTTCTTCTGAATGCCATACCCTATCAAAATCCCCTCTTTTCTTTATCTTCCCTATTATAGCAGAATCCCTGCCCCTGTTATCAGTGCATTTGTAGAGATTCCCATCTGATCCCACAAGCGTGAAAATAAATCCTGATGGGCATGGTGAATAAGCCATGTTCTGGACAGAGTTATATTCCTCTCTTGTTATGTCTCCAGAAACAAGCATCATCCTAAGCGGTTTCATCGATATGCCCCTTATTATGCCCTTTTCATGATCAGAATAATCATACCTTTTCTTTGTCGTCGGGCTTCTTGCAGGAAGAAGAAGATGCGTGCTTACGCCAGATTCCTCGCATCCTTCAACTATCTCATATAATCCGTCAATATTAGGAAGGAATCCATCCTGCCTGGATTCCTGCGGGAATACTACAGTAGACACGAAAACAGGAACGCCTTTTGATGAGATATATTTTATGTTGCTGAATATTTTATCAAGAGAATAGTTTACGCCAACCTGTTCTGCATAATCAGCCCTGCCTGCATTGATCGATATCCTCAATACAGACCCAGGAATCTTGTATGCTTCTATGACATCATCCAGATAATTGCCTAAAAGGCTGCCATTTGTGACTGTTTTTAGGGGTATGTTATGCTGTATGCTCTTCTCCAATGCTTTCTTTATGCCTGCACGGTATGTGAAGACTTCGCCGCCCATGGTCATTATTCCCCTCACTCCATGCTCTTTGCTGTAATCAAAAATATCCTCTATCAGATCCAAAGATAATTTTGCAGAATCTTTCCTGTTTATCGCTCCTTCATCAACACAGCCTATGCATTTGTAATTGCATTTCCATGTCAGGTCTATGACTATAAATGAAGGAGGTATCCTGGCAAGGTCTTCTGGCTTGAAGTCAGAGGTTATTATGCCCCTTATTCTCTCGCGGTTATCCTCTGCGAAAACTGCCTTTTCCTTGAATGTGAATGCATCGCTCATATTGTTGCATCCCCCCTCATCTTGCCCTCTCCAAGATGATATCATTGATATGAACAGAATTATAGCATGTTGACCTGTAGACTATCTCAGCAACCTCTTCAGGCCTCATTGTCTTTTCAATCTCACTGTGCCCCCCTACACTGTTATGAAAAGACGTATGCATTCCTGCTGGATAGACTCCTATGACCCTTATGTTATCCTTCTTTGCGTCCATCCTCAGGCAGTCTGTGAATCCTTTCATCCCATATTTTGATGCAGAATACAATGAATTGTTCTCTTCCGGATTCAAGCCTGATTTAGAATTTATGTTTATGATCATGCCTCCTCCCCTGGCAGCAAGGTGAGGGTATATCTTGCCTGTAAGCTTTATTGCAGAAACAAGATTCACATTGAGAAGATAACTTATCTCTTTCTCATCAAATGAGCTCACATATCCTTTTGAGATTATTGCAGCATTATTTATTAAGACAGAAACATCATTTCCTCTTGCCGCTTCTGCTAATCTCTCAAGAGTCAAGCTGTCTGTCAGGTCTCCCTGCACTATCTTGCATAATACATCTTTTCCTCGATTTGATTCAAGGATTCTCTGCCTGACCCTTTGCAAGTCCTGTATGTCTCTTCCATGCAGTATAACTCCCTGATAATCTCTGGAAAAGATTATTGCAAGAGACTCTCCAAGGCCTTTGCTTGATCCGGTTATCAAAACTGATCCATCAGCCATATCATTTTCCTCCGTCAATCTAACAATCCGTTACGTCAATTTAACATATATATCTATCCGATATAATTGATATATTGATATATCATTTTTCATGACAGGGGGATATAGCTCACGCTGTATCGTTTTGTTTCCGGTAAAATCACGCACTTTTCCGCAAATTTCACGGTTTAATGAAAATTTGCAGTCTAACCTGATAAAAATACTGAGCGTGACATGTTTAAATACATTGCCAACATAAAAACAGAAAAAAAGAGGTAATAGGATCATATCAAGAGATAATATAAGCATTATTTTTACAGCAGATATCTCTGAAAAATATGAAAACTGTGCTTTTAGCGCGAATGGATGCATTCTGCAGACATTATATCTACTACAAAATTATGGGAAATTGAGTTTAATGAATTCAAATTTTCAGCAGATTGCATTTCATTATAACCTGCAAAAATTAAGATATATCAGTATATCATTTTAGAAAGATTTAAATACAAAAACGGGCCATCATGTGCTGGGAGTGGTCAATATAAAAAGGAAAGTCATCAAGCAGGGCAATGGGACGCTGACTATAACGCTGCCCAAGGGATGGACTGATGATATTGGGCTTACAGGCAATGACGAAGTGGATATAACTCCCAACCAGAACAATCTGATTGTAACCCCCAACAAACCCCAAAAACAAAAAAAAATATCTATCGATGTCGACAAGTTCGAGAGGCTTTCATTCGCAAAATTCCTCATAGCGTGCTATGAGCAAGGATTTGATACTATAGATATGCATTTTACGAAATCGCATGTTACTTCATGGAGAGGGGGCAAGGAGGACATCAGCAAAGTGATAAATTTCTTTGTCACAAGGCTTATAGGATTTGAGGTCCTGAGTCAGACAAAGAATAGGGTGAGCATCGGCAACATCTCAGAAAAATATCTGAAATTTGACAGCATATTATCAAGGATATTTTTCCTTATAGAGGAATACTTCACTAATCTCATAAATGCTTTTGAGACAAATGACTATGCTTCCCTAAAAGAAAGCCAGATACAGCATGACAACATCACAAAATTGATAGCCCTTGGATCGAGAATAATATATGATTCTCCGGAATTCTCAAAAGTCGAGGCTATGAATCTTGTAACTATACTCAATCTGCTTGATAAGATAACCGATTTTATAAGGGATGCATACAGGAACACTTCATTGTACAACAAGAAAATCAGCAGAAATACCCTGGATCTTGCTGTAAATGCATTCAAATTCTTAGAGTTATATAGGCATTTCTTCAATAAGTTCAGTTATGAAGAGATAAACAAGCTTGATGATCTGAGGGGGGAGGTTAAAGATTTACATATCCAATGCGTGGCAAAGGTACCCAAGGAGTCAGCAATCAATTCAAACTTTGATGCTCTTGTAGACACCCTACATGGGGCCATCAAGCCCAGAATCGCATTAGAGCTTGCAAAAGGTAAATTGGGGAATTGAGAGATTCATCTAAAATCTGAGAAATCGCCTTTTTCTAAGATAAATTTCATTGCATTTATGAAATATTGCCTTCTAGGGATTATTTCGCCGCTCTCCATCTGATCCGTCCTCTTCCTTGTGTTGGCTGCATATCTACTGAGAGATTTGAGTATGGATGGATCTGCCAATGATAGCATCTCCTGACAAATCCTAGGCGCATCCTTCCTGAACTCAGGATCATGCAGAGATCTCATCGTTATATACCCATCAATATACTGTTTTATTCCTTGTAACGGAATACCCAACCTAGGCTCGACTAACGCATAGGTTATATCATCAATCTCAAATCCTCTCCCTGAATTCGCAAAGTCAAAAACATAACCATTGCACATATTCTCCAGGAGTTTATTATCACCTAGGATTATTGGTTTGTTATCTTGATCTCTTGCGTACTTCATAATCCTTTCTATTATCCTTCCGCTTTCTCTCACTAATGGTTCAGGTACTGTTCTCATAAGTTCCCTATAAACCCTTTCGCTTGTTTCTTCAATAGGCGTTCTTATAGCTTTATAATGGGGCAATCCTGAGGTCATATGTTCTGCTTCTGGGAATTCAATTCCCCCCTCATCTGCTGCCTTGGTCAGCTCTTTGTGTGCAAATCCCAGGATGAAAAGATTGAGCATAGCGAGATTGTGGCCTTGGTGTGAAGTGTTCCACGGGACCTGGATATCAGTGAGTGATTTGAATATGCTTTCAGCTATCTCATAGCCCGGTCCTCTCTTTCTCAGATTTTCGATGATAAGCATACTAAGACCATTATCAAGCTCAAGGGTACTCCCTCTCTTGTCTGCTATGAACCTGCCGAAAATTCCAAGAGAGTCCTTCATCGAGTACACCCTATCTTCTCCTTTATTCTGCATAGATACTGCGAACTTGACTAAATCATCCGTCAGGTCTACCATCCTGTATGATGAATGCCCTCCGAGTATAAATGTCTCAGGATGCCTTTTGGCGTACTCATGCAAGTCTATCAGGATTTCAGTTATTTGATCCCGTTGAAAACCTCTAAGATGATTATACTGCATCCCAACATAATCGCTTATCATCTGTTCATTGGACAGTTGGTGAGGTTTATTCAACCTTGAATAAATATCTGAAACCTTGCAAAACCTATAATAATTTGCAGCTAAGGTTATAGATAGATCAAGAAATTCTCGGTTTGGTTGGCCAGCATGATCTTTGATAGACCTCCTAACCTCAGCCCACACATACTTGAATTTCATCTCCTTTGGGGCTATGTCCAACGGAGTTATTACCAGCGGGAGTCTATTAAAACTTTCTTGGATCTCTGTATAAATCTTCAATGCTTCCTTGGGAGAGCGATCTGACAGAAGGTCCAAGGA
>JAPLZS010000092.1:5898-7391 GCA_026394915.1 Candidatus Woesearchaeota archaeon
ACCCAAATCTATTTGCTAAGGACCAACCTTTATCAACAAGCAGCCTGAAGAAATCTATGACTTCATTTAATGCCAGTCCAGGATGATCAGTCAATCTTATCAGGGCATTCAGGCTTTCTTTGCCGAATTCAAAGAAATGGTCTGTTCTGCCGTCAACAAACTTTTTGTATAATCCAAAAACAGATTCAGGTGCTAATTTCCCGAATTCTACAAGGGGGAGCATCAGCCATAATTTTTTTGCACAATCCACTCTGTTTTTGTCATCGTCCAAACAATCTTCATATCTTTTCATCACTTCTTCAGGTCTGATTACCCCATACCCAACTAAAGAGATATATGCAGAGATAGTCTCATCTATCCTATCATCGCCAAAATCAAATTTATCTTTTTTCAGAGCTTCTTCAAACAATCCTGCGCATGAATGTGCTGTCACCCTCCCAGAAGGTATGCAATCCACCAATGAGGGCAGGCTTCGCAGAGCACGCCAAGGTTCAGTCTTAGCGCATTTTCTGTATACTTTTATAACATCATCTGCATCTACATTCCCGGAAAGTATTGCTGAAGCCAATTTGTCTATATCCTCAATAATGCAGACCCCTAAACATGCCTCGTATAAACTCACGACTTTTTTAGGGTCTATGTGCTTTTCAGGTATGAGCGCAGCAAAGCTCTTTAAATCAAGATCACCAAGCGAACCGATATCTGCTTGCCGGGCAGTATCAACAAACATCCTATGATTGGGGTCAGGGCCTTTACGAGGATGTTGTTCAAAATATAATGAGTATAATCTCTTTATGTCTCCTTTCATCTCGGAAGGCACAGATTCATATAACCCTTTTAGAGTCCTGAGTGTGCAGTCCCAATCAACCTCATCCCAGCTACCCATTGTGCTGAAATAATCATTGAACCTTCTTAATATTTCTTCAGGTTCGGTCCGTCCAGAAGGTATAGTTCTTGCGAGAGCCTCCAAAGCTACCCTGAAAAAACTTATGTCCGTTCTCGGTCGTGGGTAGAAAATCTTATCATATAATCCAATGACATCGCTGCTTTCTATTCTTCCAGATGGAATTATGCTTGCAAGATCATCGATGGTGTCTAATATGCTTAGTGTCAATTCCTTTTTTCCTGAGTTCTTGTCATTTTCTATCAAACTGTCATAGAAATTCAAGAGCATGCCCGGCTCAATCATGCCTCTTTTGACTGCCATAACCAAACCCTTGAACAAACTGGAGGTTCTGGCATACCTGCCAGTATCATCTCCTTCTCCAGCACATCTAGCACAAAAAGATATTGCTCCCTCCAAATCTACAATGCCCTGCCCTAGGGCATCTCCAAGTATATTCCTTCTAAGATGTGAGCCAACACTTTGCGGGAAATTCGCTGAGTAAATATGTATAGCATTAGCAGGCATATGCTCTGCAAATGTATGTATCAGCTTTTCAGTTTCGTTTGAGAACTTATCAAACCTAAACAACTCGTTCAGAACGCCTCGA
>JAPLZS010000103.1 GCA_026394915.1 Candidatus Woesearchaeota archaeon
GAGATGGATGTGGAACCTCTTCCCGAAAGTGTTCTTCAGGAGTTTTATGTATGAGACTGTCCTGTCAATCCTTGAGAACGGGTCTCCTCCTGTTATGCCTGCGCCCTTTGCCTCTGTGAGCCTTGCCTCTTTTATGATCGCCTCTGTGTCATTCTCATCCTTCAGCTTCCATTCATTTGCATAGATGACATCAAGGTCTTTCTTTGTGTCTGAAAGAGGGCAGTAGAAGCATTTCCTTGGGCACACTCCTGTGACAAACAAGACTAATTTCCTTCCCTGCACGCAGAGCTGGCAGCCTTTTGCAAGCTCTCCTGATTTCCAGCTGAAAAATTTTGTCTGTTCTGTTTTTAGTTTCATTTTGTTCTAATCATTTTTTATTGTCTTATTTTCCAAAAAACCTTTTGTAATTGTCAATCATCTGATCTTCAACATCTTTTTCTTTCTTATCCAATATCTCTGCAATCTTCTTTATTGTCTCTGCGACATGAACCGGCTCATTCCTTTTTCCCTGGAAAGGGCTCATGAACGGAGCATCAGTCTCTGTGAAAAGCCTGTCAAGGCTGACCTTCTTCGCCATCTTCTGGAAATGCTTTGACCGGACTATGATGCACGGAACAGTGAAATAATATCCTGCGTCTTCTGCCTTCTTTATCGTATCAAAGTCTGCATTGAAGCAGTGCATCACCACTTTCTTTGCTCCTGAGCTCTGTAAAAGCTCGAATGCCTCTTTCTCTGCATCCCTTGAATGCACTATCAATGGCTTCCTTATCTTTTCTGCGAGCGTGATTATCTTCTCAAAGTTCTCTGCCTGCTTTTTTCCACTATCTTTCTCCTCTTCTTTTGCCCAATGGTGATCAATGCCGACTTCACCCAATGCAACAATCCTGTCTTTGTTATTCTCTATGAACTTCAGTTCATCATCAAACTGCTCATCAGTGAGGTCAAGGGCATCGACAGGATACAGGCCCAGCGCAAGCTTTACGATGTCTGGGTATTTTTCTGCGATTATTATTGACTTCCTGTTGCTCTTTGGGTTGACTCCATTCTGCACAATGAACTTCACTCCTGCGTTTCTTGCCCTTTCTATGACCTCATTGAGGTCTTTGTCAAACTGCGGAAAGTCAAGATGGCAATGTACATCCAGCAAGCCCATTTTACCTTATTTCCAGCCTTTTAGCCCCCAATAAGGCATGTAAACCAGATAATTTATAAATCTTTTCTATACACCTGCCAGTAATGAACCTCAAAAACCTCAAAAACCTGTTTAAAAGGCCAAAACGCATATTTGGAGTAAGGATGAAGAACAAGGCCCAGAAGAGGTTCATGATCTATTTCATCATAATCAAGTCTATTATATACATAATAATCTTTATACTGGCTATAATATTCTTGCTGAGATTAAGGGCACTGAAGGGCGTAATATAATCTAATCACAACACAATAAAAGAAATATTAAACCTTTCTCAGTCCTCTGCATCCGCATCAAACAAGGGCTTCTCTGGCACGAAATATATCATCCAGAATGATAATGCTGTTATGATCATCTTGATGAGTATGTTGCTCAGGAACATTATGACCAATACGTTAAATGGAAGCACTCCGAAGAAAGCTATGAGCGGAAAGACAAAGCTGTCGACAGGTATTGAGACAGAGTTTGATATTATCACTCTTGTCCACTGGGGCCTTTTCTTTCCTATGCCCAATGTCCACCATTCATACACCTCTGTGTCAACCAGCTCTGATATGACTTGGGATATTATCGAGGCAAAGACAACTCTTGGCACAAGGCCGAAAAGCAGCTCCCATGCCTTCTGCCCCCCTATTGCAGCCCATGAAGGCTCTGCAGGAAGCTTTATTACAAAGACAAAATAGAGGGCCATGAGTATGTTCAGCACAGCAGCAACGATGATCGCTGTCTGCGCAGCCTTCTTGCCGAGCTGCTTGTGGATGAGGTCTCTCCATGTGAATGTAAAAGAGTATATTATGCCTGCGTCCATCACTATTTTCCAGATGACTATGACTTTTGTTGCTGCGATGTTTGCAGTCATCTGGAGGAATACATAGACTCCTGCAAGGATTATCGCTGCCTGCATCTTGCTGAGCTTTTTCCTTATCCACCTGTCATAGGCCTTATCAAGCCTTGTGATGACTCCCATATTACCGCAGTTCAATATGATTGTTTAATAAATGTTATCTTTTTGAGTTTTATATAGATATATGCTCCAAAATCCACAATCTTTTTATATGAAACCCTAAAATAGCAGTTTAAGGTGGTAATATGGCAATAGTAGGATTCGGATTCACAAGGATGTCAGTTGAGAGAAAAGGGGACATAAAGGGAAAGATAC
>JAPLZS010000099.1 GCA_026394915.1 Candidatus Woesearchaeota archaeon
CTTCATATTGGGAAATCTGTTATATTTCCCATATTCCTGAAGAATAACCGCGGACACTTGAATAGCTGACACTTCATTAGACACTCCATCCATCTTTATGACTTCAGAAAGTATCTGCTCAAAATCGCTTATTATCTCGTTAGTGGTTCTCATTTTCTCTTACCTCCTTTTATCATTTCTCCAGCTTCAATCCTTGCTAAATCCCCAAGAAGAATATTGTATTCCTCTTCGGTATTTACGATTCCAAGAAGCCATTGTGTAACTTCTTTCTCGGTCTTGAAGTGAATTTTATTTTCCATAACCTTGAGCTTGCTCAAAAGAGCGGCTTTTATTTTTTTCACCGAACCGATTAATCCTGGAGCGGGATGCTTTAGGCAGAAAAAATTAAATGCCTAGCTCTGTGGTGTTAAATGGAAAATAAAAGAGGACAAGGCAGAGAAAGATAACAATTTAGGCTTCTTGAGTATCCGCCTAGAAGAGGAATGCTTTGATATTAGATGGCAGGGCAAGGATTGAAGTGCGTAGGATAAGAAGAGAAAATGAGCGTAGTCGTTTTTAGTTTTCAGAAATTTCGGATTTGTTGCCTTTGTGTTCCGAATCTTCTTTATTGCATGTAAACATAATGGTATAATTGCATAATATAAAAAGGAGAGGCAGATGTCTTGGGGCAAGTGTCCATATTGCGGTTATGAGGGGTATCATCGAGTTTATCATTGGGGCACACAAGAGCTTCAATGCGAAAAATGTTTCGGGGATTTTCCTTATGATCCAAAATACGATAAGCAAAAGAAGGAACAGGAGAAGCTAGAGAAAGAACAGCAGAGGCGCCAGCAGGAACAGCAGCAGGAACAGCAGAATCAACAGGGGCAGGTAGATAAAGACAAGGCAGAGAAAGAGCTTGTCGATAAAATGAGGCAGCCTGCCATTGACATGCCTTTGCTTAATTACAGGCAGGGCCTTGCAAGAAGCCCTTTTTCTATTCCTGATGAGAGTGTTAGCGGATTGATAAAATTTGCCGAGACTGAAAACGATATTCCTGTCGGCTTTGACCCTGAGAATGAATTGCATATGCTCATTGTCGGAGAGCCGGGAACAGGAAAGACAACTGTTGCAAATTTTCTTATTGCCCCTCAAGCAATGGAGCAGGGAATAAAATGCTGGTTTTTTGTGAAGGCAAGAGATACAGAGAGGCTTCTTCATCGAAATGAAGATATAGTAACTGTTGATTTTGACGGGCAGATTAAAGTCAACATTCTCCAATCTCCCCCAAATGTTTCAAGGGAAGTATGGCATTCGTCATTATGGGATATTTTTGCACAAGCCGAGGCAGTATATGACGGAACAAAGAATTTCCTGATCGGCAATTGCTTTGACCTTGCTGAAGAGTATAAGAAATTCAAAGCAGAGCCGAGCATGTTTGAGCTTAATGATTTTGTTGCTTCTAGAAGGTATGAGCCTAGAAGCAGGGATTCTGCCTACCAAGATTCAACGCTTAACAGATTTGCAGGTATTCTTAAGGGCCCGATGGGCGGTTTTCTTGATTGCAGTAAAGGATGCCTTGAGCAGTTAGTTGATGAGAATGTGATTTTTAATATAGGGGGATTGCCTTCTTCGCAACAGGTCTTTATCGTTAATGCTCTTGTTTCTTGGTTGTTTCTCTACAAAA
>JAPLZS010000011.1 GCA_026394915.1 Candidatus Woesearchaeota archaeon
AACAAGGTATTTTGTGATGATGTCCTGGCACATCACTATCTTGTCCCTTAGCATCCGGTCATCTGTCGCATTCTTTATCTGGGAGAACCTGTCTATCATCTGCCTGAAGAATCTTATGATATCCCCTTCAAGGAGATCAGTGTTCTTGAGTATGTCAAATATATCATGGCCATAGTAGCATGGGTGCATCATTGCGCTTATCTGGTCAAGGTAGGAGAACCTGGATTTCATGATAGGTTCATGGGCCGTCTTCCTCCTGAGATCATCGATTGATTTAGAGGGGAACATCTTGTAGAACTCAGTCCTTTCCCTAGGTTCATAACATAATGATGCTATGATCAGCATCATCTGATATTCATTGAGATGTGTGTAGAAATCAGTTGCAAACATCTCTCCTATGTAGCCTAATCTGACAAGTTTTCTGCAGATGTTGTTGAATGAGCTCTTTATTTCAGTCTTATTTCCGTGCTGGTAAGTATAGAAACTCATGTGAAGTATCTTCTCTATCTCTTCAGGAGTGTGCTGCAGAACAAGATTCAGGACAGTGTTAACAGAAAGCTTGAACTGAGAGACTATAGGCTCTTTGTCTGCAGTGGTTATCTTCTTGAGTTTTTCATAATCAAAATCTCTCCTGTCAATCATCATATACACAAATCCTTCCTTGTCAATCCCTCTTCTTCCTGCTCTTCCAGCTATCTGAAAATATTCCTTTGAATGCAGGAACCTGAAATTCACTCCGTCGAATTTCCTTGCAGACTTGAAGCAGACTGTCTTTGCAGGCATGTTTATCCCCACTGCGAATGTCTCAGTGGTATAAAGGACGTTTATCTTGCCTTCTGAGAAAAGCTGCTCTACAATGTCTTTCATGATTGGGATCAGGCCTGCATGGTGGAATGCTATCCCTAATGGCAGCGTCTGTCTCAGCGCTTTTGTGGACTTGAGGTCTGAGATCTCTTTTGGAGCAGATTCCAGCCTGTTCCTGACAAAAGACATTATTGATGGATCTCCTTTGGATAATCCTGACTGGGCAAGCTCAAGAGCAAGCTTCTGGCAGCCTTCTCTTGAGAAATTGAAGAAGAAGCAGGGAAGCTTATCCTTCATCTCTTTTATCAGCTCTATATGGTTTGGAGGCCTGATCTTATTTATCCTCCTTTGTTTTCCTATTGCATAAGCATAATCCGGGATGTCCTTCAGATCCCTGATATCTTCAAGAGTGGTCAGTCCGAGCTCTGTGTCATAAAAACCCCTGTGAAGATGCACGCTTCTTGTAGGATGCTTGACAGTTATGACTGGATGCTTTTTTATATGGTGTATCCATGAAGCAAACTCTTCTGCATTCGGGATTGTAGCAGAGAGGCATAAAAATCTCACCCTGTCATCTGAGAATATTATTGATTCCTCCCAGACATAGCCTCTCTCGATGTCATTGATATAATGTATCTCGTCAAGAACAACGTATGAAACAGAGTCAATGAGCCTGTCTTTTGTGATTGCCATGTTCCTGTATACCTCTGTTGTCATTATAATTATCAGTGCTCCAGGATTTATGACAACATCTCCGGTTATTATGCCTACTTTATCCTTGCCATAATCAGCAATGGACTCCTTGTATTTCTGGTTAGAAAGCGCCTTTATCGGAGCAGTGTAGATGACTTTTATTCCATCTTTCACATCCCTGTTTATGATGTAATCTGCTATAAGTGTTTTTCCTGATCCAGTCGGAGCAGAGACTACAACAGAATGATTGCTCTCAATGGCACTGATCGCATCTTCCTGGAATTTGTCTAAGACAAGGCCTTTGTATTCCATATTGCCTCGATACATAGCGAGACTATATAAAATAATCTATAGAAATGCCTTTGGCTAGTCAAAATAATCTTCGTAAGAGAAATTCCTGTTCTGGCCGCCAAATGGATTGTTATAAAAGCAATTTCCTGCTTCTTCAATCACATTGTCTGATACAAACTCCCTCAGCAGGCTTATGAGCTTTGTGCAGTCAGAGCATCTCTTGAAATCAGTGCCTATCTCTACATTGAACTCTTTCTCATTTATCTTAATGAGCTTTGAAGGGACTGTTGAGTTCTCATTGAACTGCCTGTGCACAGATTCTATGAACCTGTTGTCATTTATGGCGTCAGAAAGCTTGAGATGCAGAACACATTTCTTCGGCGCAGTGAAATTGACCATCTCTTTTTTTATGTGGATGCATCTTCCTATGCTCATCCTATGCTCATCCTCTTTCTTCTTCTTTTCCATGTGAGCATAAAGCTTCAGGCTGCCGTCTTCATTGAACTCAATCATAAGAAGATATTTTCATGTTCATTTAAAATAATTGCGGTTATAATAAAAGATATCAAATTAAATCTAAATAATAATCAGAGAATGAAAATAAGCACCCCGGCCGAGATTTGAACTCGGGTCTCTACCGTGAGAGGGTAGAATGCTTGGCCGCTACACTACCGGGGCATATAATCATAATCCAATCAGCTTGAAATGAGAAATTGATTTAAATTATCAAATCAACTGTTTGCCTTTCTCATCCTTTATATGTATGACATTCACAGGGCAGCCCTGCGCTGCTTTCATGTTGCAGTCCAGTTCCTTGTCTGTTATTGCAGTCTTCTTAGGAGATGATTTGCTGTCATTCTTCATGGCCCAGTTTGCCGGGCAATTTGCTGCACATGCTCCGCAGCCTATACATCCTTCCCTGTCATGCTCTATCTTGTAGTTTGCCATATTTTGCCTCTTTTAGTCTATAACAGCTTATTATTATAGATTATATGATTATGAGCGGGCTCAGAGGGACTTTCACGCTAGCGCGTTCGGTCGTTATCGACTTCGTCGCTAACTATTTGAACCCTCGACCCCGTGGTCTCTCCTGATGATTAAGAGCCACGAGCTCTAGCCAGGCTGGGCTATGAGCCCTTAAAATCTCTAATACCTTTATTATATGGTAGCCGAACTGAGTCTTCACAATACCTGATATGCTGCCAGCAGGAGTCGCAAATGCAGCATCCTCAAACTCCTTCACCATCATTCCCCTGCCGAACCAGCCAAGGTCCCCTCCTTTTTTTGCGCTTGAGCAGATTGACCTTGCCCTTGCGATGTCCTCAAAATTTGCCCCTCTTCTCAGATCAAACAATATAGAATTTGCTTCCTCATTTGTCTTGACTAAGATATGCTCTGCATGTACTTGTTTTGGCATGTTGTAACCTCCTGTCTCATTTCCTATGCTTGATATTCCTGTCACATTGGCCTGGTCGCCTTCTTCAATGCTTTTGATGGGAATCTCTTTCCATCCTTCTTCTTTCCTGCTGCATCCTGCTGCAAGAATGAATGCAATTATCAATAAGCCTATCAATCTTCTCATCTTATCACAGATTTATTGTTTATTTATAAAATTATGCAGCTGTCATGACTTTCGACAGCGGACATGCGACGCATGTCCTCAGCTTGAAGATTCCTTGCGGATTCTCTGGGCATTGAACTGTTTCGAACCTGAAACTGCATATATTCATTCATGCGGCTGCCGGGATTCGAACCCGAATTACCGCCTTGGGAAGGCGGGATCCTACCGTTAGACTACAACCGCATAAATAGATTATTTTGATGAGAAGTTTATAAAGATTTTCAAATCATTTCTTCAGTATTTCGATGGCAGCTCCTGCTATCGCTGCAGGAAGCAGCACAGCGCATGTCACTTTGAGCATATCAGTCTGCTTTATAAGCGTGTTTATTCCATACAGATACAAAGAAAGGTATATTGCCATGAAAGATGATATTATTATCGCAAAGAATCTTTTTCCCCAGAACTCATAGAACGGCCTTTCCACCCTGTTCTTCACGAATTTATAGCTCAGGAAATAGATCTCTACAGAGACCAGGAACATTGTGAGAAGTATTATCGCGATTATGTTGTTCTTGTTCAGATTAGAGGCATAATCAGTCATGCCCCCCTTGAATATGAAAGTCAAGCCGACTATGAAAGAACCGAACAAAGCCTTTCCAAAATCAGTCAATGTGAAATGATGCGGTTCGCTTTTCATGGTATCTCTCTTTTGCAATGCTCTTTTTAAATTTTGCGATAACTATGCTCTCCCGATATACTTGAATCTTGGTATTCTTTTGCCTTCAAAAGTTATCTTTTCCAAGAACATCCTTTTTGGCCTTGCCCACAAAGCGTTCTTTCCAAATTTCTTTGATGTGTAAAGCGCCCTGTAGACGATAAGCTCTTCGAGAGTCTCGCTGTGCCTTGCAGTGCCTATGACTTCATAAGTTCTGCCTTTGTAATGCCTATAAATCCCCTTTTTTGCTTCTGCCATTTTTAGTAATAAACGCCGCGACTGAGATTTAGAACCAGCCTCTCACTAGGCTGGCGCGTGAACCCAGTGGGATTTCGCTGCGCTCAATCCCACGAACAATCGCAGTGCTCTCTGCTAATTATTTAAAACGCCGCGACTGAGATTTGAACTCAGATATCCCGAAGGAAACAAGCTTTGCGGTTCTGATTTCCAGGCTTGCGCAATACCGGATTATGCGATCGCGGCAATATATCTCTTTGCTCTTATTTTATACAGCAAAACCAATGCCTTTTGTACCATCGAGCGAAGCGAGATGGTACTGGGCTGCGGGATCAAATATCAAAAACCTTCGGTTTTTGGAAATTTCAGGAAGCGTCCTGAAATGAACAAGACCCTTGCCGTTGGTTATGCGATCGCGGCAATAAAACTATATTATTTCAGTTTATATATAAATATTATCTCTAAAAATAGAATTACCCTTCAATCATCTCTATCTCGATGTTAAGGCCTTCAGGGATAGGCACTCTCATGACCAATCTCAATGCCCTTTCGTCAATGCCGAGGTCAATCATCCTCTTGTGAACCCGCATCTCAAAGTGGTCCCAAGTTGCTGTTCCGTTTCCGCATGGCCCTTTTCTTGTGGTGAGCTTGAGTTTCTTTGTAGGAAGAGGTATAGGCCCCCGCATCTCGACGCCTGTCTTGTCAGCAATGCCCTTTATGTAGTCGCAGATCTCATTGACTTTGTTTATGTCATTGCTTGCTATCTTTATTCTTGCTTTTTGCATAAAAATCACTCGCTATCGATTGCTGTAAACAGGGCCTGCCACATGATAAATGCTTATTTTACCATGCATTTAAAAAGATAAAAAAGGATCTTACTTGAATTCCTTCTTCACTAAATCAATGCACATTCCTGCAGCAACTGTTGTTCCGGAGTCCCTTATTGCGAATCTTGACATCTGAGGTATCTCCTTCTGTTTCTCTATGCACATTGGCTGCATCGGCTTTATCTTGACAATGGCTGCATCGCCGTTCTTTATGAAATCAGGCTTCTCCTGCAGGGTTTCTCCTGTTGCAGGGTTCAGCTTTTTAACGATTTCAGTGATCTGGCATGCTACCTGCGCTGTATGAATATGGAATACAGGAGTATATCCGACTGTTATCACAGTAGGATGATTCAGTACAACCATCTGGGCTGTGAACTCTGAAGCCACTGTTGGGACATTTGACTCAAGGCCGATAACATCTCCTCTTGCAATATCCTTCTTCCCGAAGCCCCTTACGTTGAAGCCTATGTTGTCTCCTGGCTCTGCCTCCTTCATCTGCTCATGATGCATCTCGATTGACTTCACTTCCCCTCTTACGCCATTTCCTTCTCTTCCGGGAACTGCTATGATCTTGTCGCCGACCTTCATTACTCCTGTCTCGACTCTTCCCACCGGGACAACTCCGATTCCTGTGATGTTATAGACATCCTGTATTGGAAGCCTTAAAGGCAGGTTTGTTGGCTTCTCTGGCTCTTTAAGCTTGTCAAATGCTTCGAGAAGTGTCGGTCCTGTGTACCATGGCATGTTTGCTGATCTGTTTGCCACATTGTCTCCCAGGAATGATGCTGTTGGTATGAACATTATCTCGTCAGGCTTATAGCCGACTGATTTAAGGAGTTTTGAGACCTCATCTTTAACTTCATTGAATCGCTTCTGTTCATACGTGACCATGTCCATCTTGTTCACGGTGATTATCATCTGGTTGACGCCAAGGGTCTTTGACAGGAAAACGTGTTCCTTTGTCTGAGCCATGACGCCATCGCTGGCTGCCACGACAAGCACTCCTGCATCTGCCTGAGCTGCCCCTGTTATCATGTTCTTGATGAAGTCTTTATGTCCGGGCGCGTCAATTATCGTGAAATAATATTTTGCAGTCTCGAATTTCTTGTGTGAAAGGTCGATTGTGACTCCCCTTTCCTGCTCTTCCTTCAGGTTGTCCATGACAAAAGCGAACTCAAAGCCTGCTTTTCCAAGCTGCTGCGCCTTTTCCTTGAGCTTTCTCATGCTCTGCTCATCGACATTCTTTGTATCATACAAGAGCCTTCCGACTGTTGTTGATTTTCCATGGTCAACGTGACCTACGAATACAATATTTATGTGCACTTTTCCTTTAGCCATTTTACTAACCTCCTAATCTGACTTTAATCATTAAAACCACTTAAAAAGGCCATTTTTGCCTGTTTAGAGAGGTTAATGGAAAAAAGGCTTATTTATAAAGTTTTCTGTATATACTCTCTTTATATATAATCTTTGATAGAAATAAATCTCGTTTACACATCAAAGCTAACTTCCATATTAACAAAGGCATTGCCAATCGGCAAATCTGAATTCAGGAAATAGCATTCCCATTCTATTTCCTGGCCCCCTCTTACCTCCACTTCAATAGTTCCGAGAACATCATCTATTTTTCTCATCTTAAGCCCCATATCGCTGATTGTCTGGCTCACCTTTCTTGTATTCTCAGCATCTCCGGAATCTAAAACCACTATGTTTGGTTCATAACCCCCTCTTTCTCCCCAGAAATCCCTCTCATTTGCTATGCATTCCTGCATCTTTGCATATGCATCGGGGTTTAGTTTAGAGACAGGGACCCCAGGATATCTAAAATGATTATATGCAAACAGAGAGCAGACTCCCGCAAGAAAAATGGCAAAAATGACAATTAATATCAATAATGCTCTTTTCATATAAAAAAGGAATGATGCAATCTATAAAAATATTTCTTTCACTGGTTCTCAGCCAGGCCTTTCCTTTCCCTGATATTCTTGATCACTCTTGCCTGCATATCTTCAGGCAGCTTCTCGAATGTCTGGTCAACAAGGAAATGATTGCCTCTTCCTTCTGTTGATGACCTCAGGTCTGATGTCATGCCGAACATCTCTGCAACCGGCATCTTTGACTTCACTACCACTTCAGTGCCTTCCTGGTTCATGTCAAGCATCTGGCCTCTCTTGTTTGAGATCAGCTTTGATATCTCTCCCATGAATTCAATAGGCGCTTCGAATTGCAGTACCTGGACTGGTTCATATATTAGCGTGTTTGCTGTTAGCATCGCCCCTCTTATGCCCTCTCTCACTGCAGGATACATCTGAGCCGGTCCTCTGTGGATAGCGTCCTCATGCAGCTTGCAGTCAGTCAGGTTTATCCTTATTCCGACACAAGGCTCCCTTGCAAGAGGCCCTGCTTTCATGACATCTTCGAACATATCCAATACCAGCTCTATTATCTCATTTATGTAGACAATGCCCCTTGTCTGATCGACAAATACATTTCCATTGAACACATCCTTCACCTTGTCTGCTTCCTTTGTATCCCAGCCGCAGGCAACAAATTTGTCCCTGAAAGCGACATCTTTCTTCTTTATCCTTCCTTCAGGTATATCCCCTGCTTTTATCATCTCTCTTGTCTTCTGGTCAAGAGGCTCTGCTGTGAAATACAATTTATTGTGCTTGTTA
>JAPLZS010000218.1 GCA_026394915.1 Candidatus Woesearchaeota archaeon
CACATGGATTTCCTCAGTGCAAAGGCGCAGCAAAAAGAGGTGGCAGAGTGGCAGGAAATGCAAGGAGAGATACTGAGAAAGAGATTGGAAGGCATGTTGTTTCAAATAAGAATTACCTTAATGCTCCTGAGAAAGTTAAGAAGATTAGGAAAGAAAATAAGAAATAACAAAACAAGCACTAATCCTTCAATTTATTTATAATTCCTTTGTTTGCGTTTACTATAATAATATCACCATCTTTCAGAACCCTTGTGGCAATCTTTGCTCCGACAATGCATGGAATCCCCAATTCTCTTGAGATTATTGCAGCATGTGATGTCAATCCGCCCTCGTCAGTAACTATTGCGCCTGCTCTTTTGCACGCTGCTGTCATCTCAGGACCTGTTGTTTCTGCCACCAGAACATCTCCTTTTTTTACTTTCTTTATCTCTTCTTCCATTCTATTGCTGAAAAGTGTCCTGATAATCCTGACCTTTCCTTTATACTCTCCTCTATTTGCTATTGTACCTTTTATAATAGACACATTCTTACTGAAGAAATTGTTTTCAAATCCTAATATTATCCTATTTGCTGTCTTTCCTGTGATAAGTTTCCATTTGCTTTTTCTTGCTAAGACCCAATCCATTAAACCTCTTTTTGATATATCCACATCTTTTCCATCCAATAAATCAGCGACTTCTTTATAACTAAGCCACCTGATATCTTCTCTTTTTATCCTTCTGCTGACTTCTTCCAGATAAGTTCTGAATATCTCATCATAATCATAGAATTTGTTAAGCACATTTCTTGCTTTAAACTTCAGCTTTCCCATCTCTTTAAGATTGTTTTTCATTGCTTTATACTGAGGTCTTTTGATTAGCTTCTCTGCTTTATCAAGAAAAAAGAATTCCGTGTAAAAGTAGCTTCCTGAAAGTGATTGGAACAGGTCTGCTCTATCAAGTATCTTATCTTTTATCTCTTTATTGCTCATCAAGGAGACCCTGTTTTTATATTTTCTTGTCTCTTCTATCAGATGTTCCCCATTTTTTATATCTTTTATTATCTTGTTCTTCCACTCAGAGAATCCTTTTTCATACAATTTTACACCATACTCTGAAAACTTAGTCCTGTCTTTCTTTGACAGGAAGAATTTTAATCCTTTTTCTTTCCAGCTGTAAATGAGAACTATATCAGCATTTCTGAATTCCTTAGACAAATAGCATGATGTGAAGATAAAGTCAATATCATGATCTGTCCATAGATAATCATAATCTTCTGGATTTATTTTTATCATCATTTATCCATCGTCGTCACAGGCCTTGCCTGCAGTATGTACACTTTGCCTGCTTCTATGGCCCACTCTATGTCCATCGGCATCTTGTAATGCTTCTCGATGTCTTTTGTGTATTTTGTCAGGGCCTGTGCTTCTTTCTCGTTCAAGACTTCAATGTGTCCATTATCAATATCTCTTTTTTCTGTCTTCCCGCTCTTCCCCCTATAATAGCCCCACTCCAGCTTTCCGATGTTCTTCTCTTTTATCTTATGGGTCTCTTTGTCCACAATGTAAGAATGCGGAGTAAGCTCGCCAGCTACAACAGATTCTCCAAGGCCATAAGCCCCTTCTATTATTATCTCTTCCCTGTTCTGCGTCACTGGATTCACTGAAAATATCACTCCTGCCTTGTCTGCATTCACCATCTTCTGTATGACAACAGCAAGGAACACTTTTTCATGAGGGAAATTGTTTTTCTCCCTGTAATAGATGGCCCTTGGAGTGAATAATGAAGCAAAGCACCTCTGCACTGCCTCAAGGACATCTTTGTTCCCTTTCCTGTTCAGGAAAGTCTCCTGCTGTCCTGCAAAGCTCGCGTCAGGAAGATCCTCTGCAGTCGCAGAGCTCCTCACTGCGACAAAATCATCTATCGGCTTGTAATTCTTCTTTATCTCATCAATAAGATAAGAAGGAAGTTTTGATCCCATTATCATGTTCCTTATGTCTTCTGCTGTCTTGTTCAGCCTTCCTGTATCCTCGACATCAAGGCCCTTAAGCATTTTCCTTATCTTGTCTTTTATGCCTGCCTCTGTTATGAACCTGTCATAAGCTTTTGCAGTTATCACAAACCCATCAGGAACAGGAAGACCCATGCTCGCAAGTTCTCCAAGGTTTGCTCCTTTGCCGCCGACTAAAGGAATGTCCTCTTTCCTTATATCCTTGAAA
>JAPLZS010000120.1 GCA_026394915.1 Candidatus Woesearchaeota archaeon
TTCTACCAGTATTACAAAAAGACATACCTGCCGGCATATCTTTTCCATGAAAAGGAAGAGCAATAAAGGGATATATCAATAAAGCATATATAGAACATGATAAACAATATGATAAACCATATATCAAATGATTTACACCACCCAGTAACATCATAAAGTTTTTAAATAAATATCTAATTTTATACTTAAAATGAGAAGATATTCCGGATATATAAAATATATTGCAGGATACATTATAGTATCAATCATGATATTAGCAGGTATATCAGCAGTATATGCTCTTGATGTAGAATATAACGTAAGGATGGACGCTATTGACGCCTCAAGCGCACCTTTTGCGACAGAAGAGAATGCGACAAAAAGCTGCGAAGACTCATGCAGCTTCCCGATGCCTGCATTTGACATTTCAAATGCAAATTTCGCAAATTTCACCCTTGAATATGAGAAGAGTGGCTCATACAGCATATATTTTGACTCTACAGGGAATGAATTCACGCAGGATCCGAATGATGATATAATTGTCGAATTGACAAAAAAGCCCACAGCTATCAACTGCAATGACAATAAATGCGACAAGGAATGCGTCACATGCTCTGACAAGAGATGCCATGAGCCTGGATTCGAGTGCAAAGAGAGCGTAACTATCGAGAATATATTCCCCAATACTGCAGACATCGGAGTCACTCAGCTTAATATCCTATTGAAGAACACAGGGACAGTGGATCTCACTGATATCTACACTGAGGTGAGCGGGGATGGGATATCAACAATTGACGTAACGCCTATCGCAAGCCTTGTGAGCGGAGACAAGGATTATGTCTTCCTGAAGATGAACGCTACAAAGACAGGAAATATCGATCTTGTGATAAAATTATTCACAAACGGAGTTCTGAAGGACAAGACATTCGGCCAGATCACAATAGTGGGAGACAAACCCGCAGTGATCCCTGATGAGGGCATAAATGTGAGCCAGCTGTCTGCAAAGCTCAATGAAGCAAAAGCAAGATACAATGATATCGAACAGCAGTATGAATCGAAGAAAGCGGCAGGATATGTCGTTGATCTCATCTATGATAAGATAAAGGAAACAGGCAAAGGCTAACATAGACATAGTCGAAGAGAATCTCAATGAGATAAGCATCAGGCTGGATAATGCCCAGAAACAAAAGGCGACTCTCTCAGACACTGTGAAGAACAACATACTCTATATCGGATCGATTGCAGCAGCAGTAGTATCCGTGTTCAGCGCTTACGGGCTTTTCAAGAGTCATGTAAACAAGCAGAAAATAATCGAGCTCAAGGAGAAGATAAAACTGAAGCAGGAGCAGCAGGAAGACAGAAAAGAAGAGAGGGAGGAAGAGAAAGAAGATGCAAAGAAGAAGAAACCTGCAAAGAAGAAAGAAAAGAAAAAAGCAGAGTAATCAAGATCATAAAAGGTAACATGAAAGAGAGATATTATGGTTGAAAAAGTAAAGACCACAATCTGCGGCGGATGCAAAAAATCTGTCCCTATGTATGAGATAAAATATATGCCAAAAGGCTATGAGGGAAGCGTGCCTCTCTGCAGGCAGTGCGTTCTCGATGAAGAGGCGAAGAAGCAGAAGACAAAAGAGAGGAAAGAGAAAGCGTCCTTGATGCCTAAGAAGACGATAAGATTCGTCTGCGAAAGATGCAGGTACAAGTTCGATTATGATCCGAAAGGCAGGAAAGCGAGAAGATGCCCGAGCTGCGGAAAAGACGACAAAATCGAGGAAGATAAGTTCAGCATGAGCTCAGTTCTAGAGACAGTATAGATATAGATCTTAAATGTTTATGTGATTCACTTCATCGCTTCTTCCAGCCTTTTATTGGCTTCTTTCCAGTCAACTATGTTCCAGAATGCGTCTATGAACTTCGCCCTCTCGTTCTTGTAATCGAGATAATATGCATGCTCCCAGACATCAATCACCAAGAGTATCTTGGATGTGGGATAGACATTTGTGTTGTGCTTCTCTATCTGCATGATTATCGGTCTGCCTGTCTTTTTGCAGAATGCCAATGCAGCCCAGCCAGATCCCTCTGCTGTCATTGCGGCCTGGGTGAATTCCTTCCTGAACCTGTCAAAACTTCCGAATTCATCTTTTATCGCATCTGAAATCTTTCCTGAAGGAGCTCCTCCGCCTCCTTTGCCTGATGGAGAAAGATTCTTCCAGAACAGTGAATGCAGGATGTGGCCTCCGATGTTGAATGACAATGCCTTGAGAGTGGCCTTTATATCAATATCAGAATTCTCTTTCCTTGCCTTGTCCAGTTTGTCAAGAATCTCATTTGCGCCATTGACATATGCCTGATGGTGCTTTGTGTGGTGCAGTTTAAGCTGCTCCTCTGAAATGTGCGGAGCAAGGTCTCCATAATCATAAGAAAGCTTTGGAAGCTCATATTTTTTTATTTCCATCATCACACATTTTTATCTTTTCTTATCTTTCTTGGTTTTTTAATTGGGATAACGTTTGTTTGAGCTACTGATTCGCTCATAAGTACCTCTAATTCGTGGTTGCCTGCAGCAGCACCTTAACGTTCTCCGGCTGCAGAATGTCGAAGCGTCCACTCTTAGCTTCTTGTCCTTAAATCTCCTTTCAAGATCCCTTTTTGATATTGTCATTGTATCACCTTTACTGATAATAAGGTAATAAATAAGGTTTATAAAGTTTGTTGAAGATTAAATATCCTAAGATTATGACAGGATAAAAAAATAAGAAAAAAAGAAGAAATAACAGGGAAAAAGAATATCAGTAATTCACCAGCCCCTCAACATCCTTGCCGAATATCTTCCTGAGGTCCTCCAATATCGGCTCCTTGATGAATGTCTTTGGAGGTATCTCGAGCTTTGCAAGGGCCTTCTCCAATTCCTCTATTGTTGCAGACTGTATCGATTCCAGGCTTCCGTCAGGCCTTACGACCGCCTTTGAAAGCTCCTTCTCCTCCTTATCGATGTCATGTATGATGAATGCAGTGGCCTCAAGCATTATCACTTCGCCATACCTATTTCCATGCTTGACCCTTATCTTGGCCCTCTCTATCTCCCTTCCTCTCCTTCTCTGCATGAACTCAACAAGGAACTTCA
>JAPLZS010000134.1:0-1143 GCA_026394915.1 Candidatus Woesearchaeota archaeon
CACAAAGCATATATAAATCATATATGAAATTCTTACCTTATAATAATAGAACAAATGATAAAATAGTAGGATAGGAGGCATAAAAATGGCTGAAAATGTAGAAAGCGCATATGAGGCAGTTGAGCTTGCCAAAAGAACAGGAAAGATAAAGAAAGGCTCAAACGAAGTCACAAAGGCATTGGAGAAAGGAAAGGCAAAATTAGTAGTTGTCGCAGAAGACATCTCTCCGCCTGAGATAACAATGCACATACCTCTTCTTGCAAAAGAAAAAGGAGTTCCTTTTGTGGAAGTCCCTTCAAAGGAAGAGCTCGGCGCAGCAGCAGGCCTCGGAGTGGGCACAGCAGCAGTCGTCATAGTCCAGGAAGGGGATGCGAAGAAGATAATCGCAGAGATCTCGAAGAAATAGATATTGAAAGGTCATAAAAATGGCAGCAATAAAAAAAATGCTTAAGAAAGATGGTCCTGCAGCCCCTGGGCAGCAACAGCAGCAGCCCCAGCAGCAGGAAGAGAGAAGGAGCAGCGGAGTCTCTTTCTCAGGAGCAACGCCTGCAAGAGTCGAGGAAGTCATTGCAAGGACAGGCTCAAGAGGAGAGGCGACGCATGTAAGATGCAAGATCCTCGAGGGAAGGGACCATGACAAGGTCCTGAGAAGGAATGTCAAGGGCCCTGTAAGGATAGGCGACATGCTCATGCTCAGGGAGACAGAATTTGAAGCAAGGCCTCTTGACAAGAAAGGAAGAGGATCATCATAAATCATCATAATTGAGAGGGAAACCAATGGCAATATGTTCATTTTGCGGAAATGCCCTGAGAAAGGGAACAGGAAAGATGTATGTCAAGACAGACGGCAGGATACTTTATTTCTGCTCAATGAAATGCGAGAAGAATCTCCTGAAGCTTGGAAGGAAGCCAAGGAAGATGAAGTGGACCGAAGCGTATCAGAAGGTCAAGAAAGGAGCAGCATAAGGTGATAGAATGGTTGATGAAGAAGATAACCTGCCTAATGTGCAGCAGACCCTTGTGATAATAAAGCCTGACGGGCTGAAGAAGTCATTGACAGGCAATGTGATAACCACATTGTCAGAGACAAAGCTCAGGATAATGTCTGCAAAGGTGGTCAGGGTCACAAGAGAGCTTGCTGAG
>JAPLZS010000134.1:1275-2935 GCA_026394915.1 Candidatus Woesearchaeota archaeon
ATATATAATGGGAGAATACCACACCAAAAGAGTCCTTGCCATGGTATGGGAAGGAGAGGATGCAATCAACAAGGTCAGGAAGATAGTCGGAGCGACAAATCCCGAGATTGCAGACCCGACATCCATAAGGGGAAAATACGGAAGGATAACCTCAATAGGGGTGTTCGAAAATGTTGTCCATGCCTCAGAAAACGAGAAGGAGGCAGAAAGGGAGATAAAGCTCTGGTTCAGGCCAGATGAGATCGTCCACACAATCTATCCTATCGAGGAGAAAGAAGTTAAGAAGATGGAATGGTTCTGGAAAGATAACAAGAAGAGATGACTGTTATATCAAAAAGAGAATAAAAACAATCAACAAAGACAACAAATTGCGGGGTAAACTAAAATGTCAGAAAAGATGGTCGAGAAGGTTAAGAGGCTGATGAATCAGCAGGACAAGATAAGGAACATAGCTATCTGCGCCCATATTGATCATGGAAAGACCACTTTCTCGGACAATCTTCTTGCAGGCGCAGGAATGATGTCAGAGGAGCTTGCAGGAAAAGCATGCGTCCTTGATTTCCATGCGGATGAGATCGCAAGAGGGATCACAATCGATTCAGCGAACGTTTCCATGGTCCATAATCTTGAAGGCCAGGAATATCTCATCAATCTCATCGACACTCCGGGCCACGTCGACTTCGGAGGAGACGTGACAAGGGCGATGAGGGCAGTCGACGGATGCGTTGTCCTCTGCTGCGCTGTCGAAGGCATCATGCCGCAGACAGAGACTGTATTGAAGCAGGCTCTCAAGGAAAGGGTAAAGCCTATCCTTTTCATCAACAAAGTCGACAGGCTGATAAAGGAATTGCAGCTCAGTCCTGAGAAGATGCAGGAGAGATTCGTCAACATAATCACAAGCGTCAACCAGTTCATAGAGAAGATAGCTCCGGAGGAATTCAAGCAGAAATGGAAAGTCAATGTGCAGGACGGATCTGTATTGTTCGGCTCTGCTTTCCACAACTGGGCATTGTCAATAAAGCACATGCAGAAGAAAAATGTCTCTTTCAAAGATGTCATAGATTCATACAAAGGCGGCGGAGAGGCTTACAAGGAGCTCAGAAAAAAAGCGCCTCTGCATGAAGTCATACTGAATTCAGTCATCCAGCATCATCCGAATCCGGTTGATGCCCAGAAATACAGGATCCCGAAACTGTGGCACGGAGATCTTGAGAGTGTAGAGGGAAAATCATTGATGAACTGCGATCCAAAGGGCCCTCTTTTCTTTGTCATAACAAAGGTAGTTGTGGATCCTCAGGCAGGAGAGATCTCTGCAGGAAGATTATTCTCAGGAACGATGTCAAAGGGGATTGAGACTTGTCTTATCAGGGCAAAAAGAAAGATGAGAGTGCAGCAGGTCTTCATCTATAACGGCGCAAAGAAGGAGATTGTCAATGATGTCCCTTCAGGCAATATCATAGGGGTTGCCGGCGTAAAGGGTATGCCAGGAGAGACTCTGACACTGACAGAGACAGAGCCATTTGAGGAGATTGTCCATCTTTTCGAGCCTGTTGTCACAAAATCCATCGAGGCTAAGAATCCTGCAGACCTTCCTAAGCTCATAGAAGTATTGAGGATGGTCCAGAAAGAGGACCCTACAATCAAGGTTGAGATCAATGAA
>JAPLZS010000097.1 GCA_026394915.1 Candidatus Woesearchaeota archaeon
TGAAATCTCCTGTGACGTTCCTGTTCTTCACAAGCCACTTCAATCCCTTATACTCAACCACTGTCGGGTTGTCTGCGGTTATGTCCGCTAACTTTCCGTTTTTTGCTTTCTTTTCTGACATTTTTATTGCCTCCATAGTTTAATTCTTATCCCATATCTTAACGAAAGGGAATTTGTCTGTGTATGGTCCCATCGTGGGAACTTCATCAATAGATTCCTCGCAATAATCGGTCTTGAACAACCAATCTGAATGAAACCTATACATGACCATGCTTTTTGATGCTACTTCCTTGATCTGCTCATCGGATATTTCTTCCTGATTTCCACCTATGAACGTTGCTTTCATCTTGAATGATTTTGCTTCGTTTCCATTATTTGTCAATGATATATTGCAATCCTTGCCTAATGAAGAAATAGTCATGTTGAAATAAAGATAAGGGACTAATGTTGCCCTTGGGTAGTTCTCTTTCAGATCCTTCTCTGACTGTAAAGCACCTGGAGTATAATCCACCATATGAATTATTGGTCTTGGCTCTGCACTTGCTACGGGCTTTCCTTGAATTATGTTGCTCTCTGACTTTGTACATCCTGCAATCAATAAAACAAGCAGAATAAATAAAATGCTTATTGTCTTTTTCATGCTTCCATCCTCCTTACTATATTGCCTATCTCTAAAAGAGATATATTTCCTTCAAATCTGTTCTCTATCTCTCCTAATATACTATTCCTCAATCTGTATGTATCTGCCTGATCTGCATATTCAAGCCATCCATGAAGATACTCGCATATCTCATCATAATCATTGCAGGATGTCTTTCTTTGCATTGTCCTTATATTTGCCTTTCTTAATAATCTATGATGTGTGAATATTCTGTATCCAAGAAAAGATACGCCCTGCTTCAATTCTATGATCCTGCTCTTAGTACTATGCAGTTCCAATTCCAGCCTTTCTCTCAGAAATGACCTTATTTTATCCTTGTATACCTCTAATTCCTCTCTTTTATCGCTGAGTATCACAAAGTCATCAACATATCTTATGTAATGCTTTGCTTTTATATTGTGCTTCACAAATTTGTCTAGTTCATTTAGATATACATTTGCAAAGAATTGAGATGTCATATTCCCAAGAGGCATACCTTTTATTTCAGAATGATTCTTCAACACCTTCTTTATCAGCCAGATGATCCTTTTGTCTTTCACTCTCTCTTTTATGATTGATATTAGTATGTTATGATTCACTTCATCAAAATAATGCTTTATATCTGCCTTAAATATATAACAATTTCTTGTATTGTTTCTTGATGCTTTTCTCTTGAAACAGTCAAATCTTTGCAATGCCTTATGCGTTCCTTTTCCTTTCCTGTTTGCGAATGAATCATAGATAAATCTCTTTTCAAATATTGGCTCTAAGATATTGCATATCGCATGATGAATTATTCTATCCCTGAAATCTGACTTCCTTATTGTCCTTGTTTTGGGGTCTTTGATGACAAAAGTTTTCAGTTGTTTTGGGTTGTATGAAAGAAGCAATAGTTCTGTTCTTAAATCTTCTATATTTTGTTCCAAATTATTCTCAAATTCTACAACATCTTTTCTGCTGGATTTTCTTTTCCTTGCTTTCTTAAATGCCAGATTCAGATTTTCATAAGAGCAAAGCGATTGCCAAGAACATTCCATGAGAGCAGCCATTGTTGTTGTCAAACCAGTTGTTGCCATTGACATTGAACCTGCCAAGATTGTTGAAGTTGAGGCAGACAGAACGGAACTCTCGTAGCCAATTTGCTGTATATCCACTGCTGTTTCATTTCTGTCACAGCTGTATTTTATAGTGCTTTCACCATAGCATACTGGCGTGTGATCCTGGCAATCGCCAAGATTATCTTTTCTTTTGGTATCTATCATTGTACATCATCTTTGCGATAGCTTTGCTTGGATCTGTTTTGCAGTCATTGTATATCTCTTCTTCGCTGAATTTTTCTGATTTAAATTCACTCCTCGCCTTCGGCGAGGGACCTGACGACGACACCCCATGAGAGCAGCCATCGTAGTCGTCAAACCAGCTGACGCCATAGACACTGAACCTGCCAAGATCGTCGAAGTTGAGGCAGACAGAACGGATTTGCTGTTCTGATCTGCTGTGCTGGGAAGGGGTCCAGAGCCTTATCGTGTCTTTTCCGCTTATCTCTTTCAATGCAGCAAGTATCTTCTTTATGTTGTCTTTTGTGCCGAACAATGCCTGTAAATAGGCTTCTGTCTGCTTATCTTCCCTGAAATCTCCACTCATCTCTGGGATCAGTATGTTCTTGTATTCTTTTGGCTTTGTTGCTATGCTGTCTGCATCGTGGATTATAGTTGCCTTGAGGTTGTCTTTGCTGTATATTATCCTGGTGCTGGTGACTAGCCACATGTCCCTAAAGTCTGTTCTTAGGCTTTCTATGGCTTCTGTGCTGCTCTCCTGCACCAGATTATATACATCTGGTGCAGAGATCATCTTCTGCTTCTTCTCATTGAAGAAACTTATCCATTGATCCTGTGTCCTGTATTCATTGTCTGGTTTTGGTTGTATAGTTATGCTCATTGCAGATCAACTCCTTTTTTTACTCCTTGCCTTCGGCGAGGGACCTGACGACGACACCCCATGAGAGCAGCCAAGGTCGTCGTCAAACCAGTCGTTGCCACTGACATCGAACCTGCCAA
>JAPLZS010000172.1 GCA_026394915.1 Candidatus Woesearchaeota archaeon
CTCCTATTGAATAGACTGCCGCAAGAGGAAGTATCTTTCCCTTCAGCTCTTTCTTGTCAATGCCTGCTTTCTTTGCAACAGTATCCCATGTCTTCTCGATATCCTCAACTTCATCAACATTCAGGTAAGAGGAATAAGGAAGGAATTTCTTTATAACGTCTGGATCAACATTTATCCCTGTTGAAGAATATAATTTTTTGCAGACTGTTGGGAATGTCGTCTCATAGCTTGTGCTCTTTCCAAGCGTGAACCATGCATTCCTCTCATGGCCCATTCCCATGTCAAGCACTTTTAGCTTAAGCTCTTTTGGCCCAGAAGGAGTGACCTCATACATCATATAAACCTGGTTTCCTAATTCAAGGCCTCTTGAGAAATATTCCATGCAAGGCCCGAAATTGCCTCCTCCTGCCCATGCATCTTCATGGAAAGTTATCTCTTTATTCGGCAGCCCCAATCCAAGCTTGAGCCAGTTGTGGATGTCCCTAAAATATTTTGACTGGTCCCATTTCTCCGGCGGCATGAATGCATGTTGGCCTATCATCACAAATCCTGTGTAATGCGCTCCCGTAACTCCCACATTGTCAATGTCATTGAACCTCAAGCTGAACTGCGGAATGACCAGCGGATTTGCCGGAGGCTTGACCTCTCCTGAGACAACATAAGGCTGGAAATCGCAGATAGAAGCCATGACAAATTCCATATCATCTCTCCATCTTGAGACAACAGGGTATCTGTCGATAGGCGTGTAGCCCCATTTCTTGAACAGCTCTGAGAACTTTTTCCAGACGCTGATATAATCAAGCTGGTTCTTTGCAGGAGTTCCGTCAAAGAATCTGAAGCCACCTGAGCAGGTAGGATCTCCGCATGTTGTCTGGTCTGAATTGACTGTCCAGAAAAAGATTCCGCATTTCACGCACTGCTTTCTCATGAAGCCCTCTTCTTTGAGGACCTTTGTGGCATAGTACCTGTCAGGATCTTTTGAGGCCTTTGCCTTGAACTCCTTCTTTATCTCCTTGTCTGTGGGCATGAGAGGACTAGTTAATATACGATTTATATATTTTTTGATGTTTTTTTGATGGTATTCACAATCTACCGCAATATTTATAACCTGATAAACCTTAATATGAGGCATGGAAAGGGTTGTACTGTGCATGATGTGCGGCTCAAAGCCGGCTGCCGACAGCTGCTCAATGTGCGGAAGGGTTGTCTGCAAAGAGCATTTTGATGCTTCAACTGGATTATGCACATCCTGCAGCTCAGGAAGAAAAGCGGTCTTGGGAAGGCAAAGAGTAATAGAGTAATATAATAATATAATGGTGCTATCATGTTAAGAGAAAATTCAGCAGGCGCAGTGATTTTCAGGAGTGAGGGCGCAAAGAGATACTATCTTCTCCTGCATTATGAAGCAGGCCATTGGGATCTTGTGAAAGGCAGCATAGAGAGAGGAGAGCAGGATAAAGATGCAGTCATAAGGGAGACAAAAGAAGAGACAGGCATTGATTTTATAACATTTGTGCCAGGATTCAAGGAAAAACTATCTTATGTTTACATAAGAGACGGAGATGAGATCCACAAAGAGGTTGTTTTTTATCTTGCAGAGACCAAGAAGATGGAAGTGAATGTCTCTTGGGAACACAGGGGATATCAGTGGCTGACCTATGAGAAAGCATTGAACAGGATTACTTATGACACAGCAAAGAAGATCATTGAAAGGGCGGATAATTTCCTGAATCTCAACGGAAAATGATCTCAAAAATCCTTATAACGATCATTCCTAAGGGGCATTTGCTCAGATAAACTTCAATGTTCTCAGTTCTTTTGCTGATATGAAAAGCATTGCTCCTGCTGCAAAGCACATGAGGGTCGCTTTTATCCTTTCATCAAGAGAAACCAGAAGTAGAAATGAGGCAATGGCGCCGATGCCGAAGATGAGCTGGGTTACCCCCACAAGCTCAATGGATCTCCTGAACTTTTTCTTGATAAGCAATGGAAAAGATACAACGCTTCCTTCTGGAATGTTATGCAAGCCCATAAGGAATGATGTTAAGAAGCTTATTCCGCCACCTAAGATATAGCTTGAGCCAAAAGCTATCCCTTCAGGAAGCTCATGGA
>JAPLZS010000181.1 GCA_026394915.1 Candidatus Woesearchaeota archaeon
TATAGCCTTAGTGGGCGGCGGATGCGGTACCGCCCCTATGGCTTTTCTTGCAAATGAGCTGAAAAAGATAGGATCAAAAGTAATCTTTATTACAGGATCAAGAAGCGCTGATCATATCCTTTACAAAGACAGGATCATGCGGGCAAACATAGAGATGAGAATTGCAACAGACGATGGAAGCTATGGCCACAAAGGATTTGCAACAGAGCTTTTGGATGCAGTGCTTGAGAAAACCCCCCAGATTGACATGGTCTGCACATGCGGTCCAGAGATAATGATGAAGAAGGTGATTGACATATGCGATAAGCATAATAAGACATGTGAAGTCAGCATGGAAAGGTACATGAAATGCGGATTCGGCGTGTGCGGCCAGTGCTGTGTCGACAATCTTGGGATAAGGGTGTGCAAGGAAGGCCCTGTCTTTGATTCAGCGAAAGTAAAAGAGATGTTTGAGTTCAACAAGTACAAGAGGGATGCTTCTGGAAAGAAGATTCCGTTCAGCATGGCAAAATGAGCTTACTAATAAAGAACTGCAGGCTTATATCTGGAGAAAAAGAAGTAATAAGGAACATCTTTATTTCCGATGGGAAGATAAAGAAGATAACAGACAAGAAGATAAGGGCAGACAAGGTCTATGATGCAAAGAATAATTTCGTAATCCCAGGCATGATCGACTCTCATGTTCATTTCAGGGAGCCTGGCCTTGAATATAAAGAGGATTTCTATACCGGCAGCAGGGCAGCTGCAGCAGGAGGCATAACAACATTCCTTGACATGCCCAACACTCTGCCGCCTACATTGACTGTGAAATATCTTGAAGAAAAAAGGCTTCTTGCAAGGAAGAGCATAGTGAATTATGGCTTCTATTTCGGAGCAGCTGTTGACAATGCAGAGGAGATTCAAAGAACCTTTCAACAGGAAAGATGATGGTGACAGACAGTAGCGCCATCGAGGACATCTTTTACGCATCGAAGATGGTTGCAGTGCATGCAGAAGGGGTAAAAGTAGGAGAAGCAGTCCATTATGCAAAGAAAACACAGAGAAATCTGTATCTCTGCCACATCTCATTGAGGGAAGAGATTGAATTCATTAGGGAGAACAAGGAAAAAGGCATTTATGTTGAGGTCACTCCTCACCATCTTTTCCTGACAGAGAAAGACTATGAAAAGCAGGGCGCATTCGCAAAGATGATCCCCAGCCTGAAGACAAAGGATGATCAGGATTCTCTGTGGGAAGCGATTGAAGAAGGCATTGTTGACACAATAGGCACAGACCATGCTCCTCATACAATGCAGGAAAAATATGGAAAAGAGCCTCCAGCAGGAGTGCCGGGAGAGGAGACAGCGCTTCCTCTGCTGCTTGATGCAGTGAACAAAAGCCTCATCAGCCTAAAGAAAGTTGTTGAGCTCACTTCAAAGAATCCAGCAAGGATATTCAGAATCAAGGGAAAAGGAGAAATCTCTCCTGGCTATGATGCAGACCTCACAATAATCGACATGAATCTTGAGAAGAAAGTGAATAATGAAGAATTGAACACAAAGTGCAAGTGGAGCCCTTTCAACGGATATACTCTGAGAGGATGGCCTGTCACAACAATCGTTGGAGGCAGGATTGTGTATAACCATGGAAAAATTTATAAAAACCAGGGCAGAGAGGTTATATTCAGGGGTTAATTTATGGCAAGGTTAATAAGGGGGATTAAGCCAGATTTACAGGTTCTTGGTCAAACTGATAGAACTAAAAGAAATGCTAAAGTTGTAGCTATTTTCTCGCAAGAATTAGATTCTATACTGGAAAATATTTCAATATCAGACATTAAAGGTGCATGCATTAATCCTGCTTCCATATTTGCTGATCATCTTGTCCGTTTTGGATCACACTATGACCTCAAAGGAGGGTATGCAAATCTTTCTGAAG
>JAPLZS010000088.1:0-8737 GCA_026394915.1 Candidatus Woesearchaeota archaeon
AGATGATGAAGAACAGAAAAAGAGGGATTATGATGATATTACTGAAAGAATAAAGACCATTTCTGAGAAAAAGAAGAGCCTGCCAAAAGAGCTGAAGGAATTCGCTGATATAAAAGACGAGGAAGACAAAGAGGAAAAAGGCGATGAAGATCAGGAAGAGGACAGCGAAGAAGAGAATGAATGATATGATCAATGAGATAAAGAGGTAATGAAAATGCTTCTTCTGCAATGCCCAAGATGCAAGCAAAGGATGAGATATGAAGGAAGGACTATCCTGCTTGGCTCAAAGAGAAAAGAGTGTGTCTATTGCGGCCAGGCATTCATCATCAAGGACCATATTGTGCAGGATATTGATAGAAAAAATAAGGTATAAAAGGGCCTAAAAAACCTTGTTTTCTAACTTATAAAATTGAGGTAGAATACCTACAAATTTATTTGTGGAATGCAATGCATCTTTCCGGTATATGAACAATAAGCAGAAATAGTAAAAATATTTAATAAATATTTTTATTTGTAGCTTGTTAGATCCTTTAAGAACAAATACTACAGGAGGCAATTTTTAGTTTCGTTGGGTATGGTTCCGGAACGATAAAAAAGTTGCCTCTAGAAAACTATAACTAACCTTTCTACTTTCTCTTAATCTGTTTGTACTCAGCTAGTTCTTTCAAAAATTTCCTCACTGCTTCCTTTACAATTTCGCCACGAGATTTGTAACCTAATCCGCTTTCTTTTACAACTTTGTCTATCTCGCAGATTAGTTCTTCTGGCAGTGCCACATTTGTGTATTTACTAGTCATTGTCAATGTATTGTAAACGAATACTTTATATATGCCTTTTCAGTTATCTATTGTAAATCCATTGTAAATGGGTTACATTAAAGGATAAAATGGCAAAAACCGAAATAAAAGATGGTTACATTATTGATTATATTTCTGGAGAACAAGTTAAAGCAACTCCTGAAGAAACAGAAGCAGTGCAAGTTTTTTCTAAACAATTAGTTGAAGATTATGGTTATTCTAAAGAAGATATTCAAACAAGACCACAGTATAGAGTAAAACAAAGACCTTCGGGAGGGAAAGATTTTCCTGTTGATATTATGATATTCACATCGGAAAATCATGATTGTGATAATGAATATATTATTGTTGAGTGTAAGAAAAAAAATAGAAAAGATGGTAAAAAACAATTAGAGGATTATTTACATTTTTCAAAGGCATATCTAGGGGTTTGGTTTAATGGTGAAGAAAGGCTTTTTTTAAGAAAAATCGAAAAAGAAGGCAAAATCTATTTTGAAGAGATACCTAATATTCCAAAATATGGACAAAGATATGAAGATATTGGAAAGTTTAAAAGAAAGGATTTAGAAACACCCCACAATTTAAAAGTTATTTTTAAAGCAGTACGAAATCATTTAGCAGGTAATTTTAGCGGTACAACTAGAGATGAAGAATTAGCAAGAGAATTAATAAATCTAATATTTTGTAAGATTTACGATGAAAGATTTACTAAACCCAATGAGATAGTTACATTTAGAGTAGGAGTTAGTGAAGATTTAAAAGATGTCAAAAAAAGAATTTTTGAATTATTTGAAAAAGTAAAATCAAAATATAGTGCCGTCATTGATGTAAATGATGAAATAAAGTTAGATGAGCATGCTATAAAATATGTAGTAGGAGAATTACAAAATTATTGTTTAATTGATTCAGAAAGAGACGTAATCGCAGACGCATTTGAAACATTTATTGGGTATGCTTTAAAAGGCGCACAAGGACAATTTTTTACTCCAAGAAATGTTGTAAAGTTAATGGTTGAAATTATAGACCCAAAACCTGGTGAACTGATTATTGATCCTGCCTGTGGTAGTGGTGGGTTCCTTGTTGAAGGATTAAAACACATGTGGAATAAATTAGATAAACAGGCGAAGGAATTGGGTTGGAGCGATTTAGCATTACATGAAGAAAAGATTGCTACAGCAATTCATAATATTAGAGGAATAGAAAAAGATAATTTCCTAAGTAAAGTTGCTAAGGCATACATGGCTATTATTGGAGATGGTAAAGGAGGTATTTTTTGTGAAGATAGCCTAGAAGTTCCTAACGAATGGAAAGACAAAACAAAACAGAGTATTGAACTTGGAAAATTTGATGTTTTACTTACAAATCCCCCTTTTGGAAAAGAAATAAAAGTAGTAGGAGAAGAAAAATTAAAACAATATGATTTAGCTCATCATTGGAAATTTGAAAATGGTAAATCTCAAAAAACCAATAAAATAAAGGAAGAAGAAGCACCTCAAATAATTTTTATTGAACGCTCCTTGCAATTACTAAAGGATGGTGGGAGATTGGGTATAGTTCTCCCAGAAACATTTTTTCACGCACCAAACTCTAAATATGTATTAGACTTTATACAAAAAAACAATAATATTAATTGGGTTATTGATTTACCACACAATACATTTAGACCACACAATAATGCAAAATGTATCGTTATTATTTTAGAGAAAAACAAAAAACAGCAAAATAAAATTAATATGGCAGTTGCCGAAGAAATGGGGCACAATCATCAAGGAAAAGAAATTTTTAGATGGGACTACAAAACAAAAACTATAAACCGAAAGGATTTATGGGATGATATTCCTCTAATTTTAAAAGAATTTAGACAGAATAAATTTGATAGATATTGTTTTAAAATTGATAGCAAGGAATGTTTTGATAAGGGAATATTTGTCCCAAGATATTACTGGGAAAACAAACTTGAAGAGATAGAATCTCTTGCAAAAAATGATAACTTAGAACTTATCTCTATAAAAAAATTAATTGAAGAGAAAATTATTACATTTTTTGATGGCCATGGTTCACCACCATCAGAATATAAAGGAATGGGGGGTTTTCCATATATTAGAGTTAAAGATGTTGTAAATTGGGAAGTTTATAAAGATCCAACTGCAAAAATACCAGAGGACATTTATATTTCAAAAAAAGGGACAAAAAAAGATTTGAAAGAAAGAGATATACTATATGTAAGACGTGGCAGTTACAGAATAGGGAGCGTTGCAATGGTTTCTCCATATGATATAAATGTTTTACTCACAAGAGAAATCCTTGTTTTAAGGGTTGTTGATGAAAAAAACAAATATAATTTAACATCGCATTATTTATTATATTTGCTCTCGCATAGATTAACTTCTATGCAAGCATTCAATAAAATTCTTATTGAAACAACTTTACCAAATATTGCTGATAGGTGGAAAGAATTAAGACTCCCTATCTCTAGAAATGCAGAAGAAAGAAAAATAATTTCTAATAAAATCAAAAGTGTTATTGAGAGTAAATGGGAAGCAATAAAGGGCATAGAAAAATTGAAAGAAGAATTAGGAGAATTAACTACTTAAGATTTCAATTTATGAAATCCCCTAACTTAATCTTGAGAAACCCCTAGATTTAGCTGGATTTATTTTGAGAGTAGGTTATTTAGGGTGGCTTCAAGACCCTTATCCGGAAAAGACCAACCCTGTAAAACCCCTGAATTATGGGGTTATAGGCCGTATAAACCCATTCTGCAAACAAAAGATTTATAAAGAAAGTTTCATTATTTTTAATGTAGAAACAGGGGTTATTTACGTCGGAAAATGGCACCAGAAGAACCATCAAAAGAACAGGCAAAAGAACCTGTAAAAACAGAGCAAAGGGAAGCAAAGATAGTCAACCAGCTCATCGAAGAGGAGATGGAAAGATCCTATCTTGATTATGCCATGTCTGTCATTGTAGGAAGGGCGCTGCCTGATGTCAGGGACGGCCTGAAGCCAGTCCATAGGAGAATCCTTTTTGCGATGAATGATATGGGCATGCACCATAACAAACCCTTCAAGAAGTGCGCAAGAATCGTTGGAGAGGTATTGGGCAAGTATCATCCTCATGGAGACCTTGCTGTGTATGATTCCCTGGTCAGGATGGCACAGGATTTTTCGCTGAGATACATGCTGATTGACGGCCAGGGAAACTTCGGAAGCATTGACGGAGATTCTGCTGCTGCAATGAGGTACACTGAATGCAGGCTTGCGAAGATCGCAGAAGAAGTGTTGGCTGACATCGACAAAGAGACTGTTGATTTCATACCTAATTTTGACGGCAGCCTGAAGGAGCCGGTTGTGCTTCCATCAAAGATCCCTAATCTTCTTGTGAATGGCAGTTCTGGAATAGCTGTAGGAATGGCGACAAACATACCCCCCCACAATCTTAAAGAGATTGCAGATGGCGTAGTGGCATTGATAGACAATCCTGAGATAAGCATCGAGCAGTTGATGGAGATAATAAAAGGCCCTGATTTCCCTACATCAGGAATAATACTCGGAACAAACGGGATAAGAGAATGTTACATGACTGGAAGAGGGAAGATAACCCTGAAGGCAAGAGCTGCGATTGAGAATCACAAAGAAAGAGAGAGGATAATTGTCACAGAAATCCCTTATCAGGTGAATAAGTCAATGCTCGTAGAGGAGATGGCAGAATGCGTAAAGGACAAGAGGATAGTTGGGATAAGCGACATAAAAGATGAGTCCAACAGAGAAGGGATAAGGATAGTGATAGACATAAAGAGGGATGCTAATTCAAATTTAGTGCTGAACCAGCTCTTTGCATACACAAGGATGACAACGACATTCGGAGCAATCATGCTTGCGCTTGTGGACAATGAGCCCATTACACTCAACCTTAAGAGGATGCTTGATGAATATCTGAAGCATAGGAAACTGATGGTCAGGAAAAGGACAGAATTTGACCTCAGGAAAGCGCAGGAAAAAGCGCATATCCTTGAAGGGTTGATAATCGCATTGAATCACATCGATGAGGTCATCAGGAAGATCAAGGCATCAAAGACAGTCGAGATCGCAAGAGATGTGCTGATGGCTGATTACATCCTTTCTGAGATGCAGGCCAAGGCGATACTTGACATGAAACTCCAGAGATTGTCATCAATGGAGCAGGAGAAGATAAGAGAGGAGCATAAGGGCCTTCTTGCATTGATTGAGGAACTGAAAGCAATACTTGCATCAGAGCAGAGGATACTTGAGATAATAAAAGATGAGATGTCAGAGATGAAAGACAAATACGGCGATGAGAGAAAGACAGCAATAGAATTTGTTGAAGGGGAAGAGGCTGTAATTGTCGAAGACCTCATAAAAGAGGAGAACGTGGTTGTCACGATGAGCCATGCCGGCTACATAAAGAGGACTCCTGCAGAGACGTACAAGAGCCAGAACAGGGGCGGAAGAGGAGTGATGGCTGCTGGAACAAGAGAGGAAGATTTTATAGAGAATCTTTTCATAGCATCAACACATTCGTACATACTTTTCTTTACAAACAAGGGAAATGTGCACTGGCTGAAAGTCTATAGGATACCAGAAGCTTCAAGGCAGGCAAAAGGCACTGCAATCGTCAATCTCATCCAGCTTGAGAAAGATGAGAAGATGGCTGCATTTGTGCAGGTCAGGGGGTTTGATGACAGGCATTATCTCATGCTCTGCACAAAGGACGGAACTGTAAAGAAGACAAACCTGATAGAATATTCAAGGCCAAGGCAGAACGGCATAATTGCTATAACTCTTGAAGATGGAGACAATCTTGTCAATGCTGTGCTGACAGACGGAGACAAGCAGATAATCATCGCGACAAAGAACGGGCTTGCGATAAAATTCCATGAGAGTGATTCAAGGCCGATCGGAAGGACCTCAAAAGGAGTGAGGGGGATAATGCTGAAGGACAAGGATGAAGTGATAGGCATGGAGATTGCAAGAGAGGATAAGACCCTGCTCACAGTGACTGAGAACGGCTATGGCAAGAGGACAATGATCTCAGAGTACAGGGCAATAAGCAGAGGAGGAGTGGGTGTCATAAACATACAATGCTCAGAAAGGAACGGCCATGTCGCTGCAATAAAGGCTGTTGAAGAGGAAGATGAGATAATGATGCTCAGCAAGAAAGGTATCATAATAAGGTGTCCTGCAAAGGATGTGTCTGTGATAAGCAGGAACACACAGGGAGTCAGATTGATGAAGCTTGAGGAAGGAGACAAGATAGTTGGCGCAGCAAAGGTCATAAAAGAATAAGAAAGTTCTAGTTGATTCTGTATATCATTCTTTCATAAGATATATAAATGACCATTTTGGGTATTAATAACAGGAACAAAGACAATCTACATAGGTCATATGGAAAAGAAACCAGAACTGCAATCACCGCAATCATTATAAACCTATTTTTTATTTTTAGATATAACATAAACATATAAAATTAAACATTGATTGAAAATAATAAACATCAAAATGAAACTATACAAAGAAGGATCCATAACAGAGAAGATCGGGGAGGAACTGGTAGACAATGTCCTCGAGGCAGGCCTTGCCATACTCCTGGTCATGAGCGGAATCAATTACTTCAATCTTGACAACAAATGGGTTGAGGCGATGAGGCTCCTGACTGACAGGGTTGGCTTCGGCAGCTCTGAAAAGGAGATCTCCATGATGATGAGCTCTATTGCAAACACATTCCCATTCAATTTTGTCCAGCAGCATCAGGGATGGACACTGGCGATAGGGATAACGCTCTGCATAGCCGGAATAGTGGCAAAGGTGCTCACCCTTAAATCAAAGGAAGAGCTAATAAGGGACATAGGAGAGATCATATTTGTTCCAGGCATAATCGGCGTTGTGTCAATCGTATTCATACAGATACTCACAGTCAATTCAATAAATGACCTCATGCTCAGGGCCCAGCTTGTGACAACACAGCTTGCTTTCAATAAAGCAGATTCAGCTACAATGATATGGAACATGATGGGATTGCTTTTCCTGATAGGATTCTTCTCTTTGATATTCGGATCCATGATCTACTATATCACAAAATCACTTGGAAGAAAGCCATTGCCATTATTCTTGTTCGGAAAATTCCTTGTCATAATAGGCTGGTTCGGGCTCATATACTATGCAGTCGTAAGGCTGTTTGCAATGGGTATTGTCGCGCAGAGCCTGTATGGAGGCAATATACTGAAGCTTTTCGCAGTAGCATGGTACATATCAAGAGGAACATTCATAGTGGCAGTATGCATGTTTGCATTGGGATTTACATTGTACAGTTATGGAAGGAAAGAGATAAAGAGAAAGAGGAAGCTTGCATTGATAGAGGGAAGAAGGGTTCATGTTGTACCTTATGACAAGCCAGGACATCAGACCCGTCAGCAGGGCTATTATCAGAATATGCAGCATCAACAGCATTATGGGCAGAATCTTGATTACACACAACATTATCCTGAGCTATATGGACAGCAAACTCAACATAAACCTGATTTCTATAAATAGCTAAGTAGCGATATTTGTTAAGTATAAAAATATCAAACACCACATTTAAATACAGCAAAGTTCTATTTTAGATTATGCAGGCAATAGCAATAACAAACCCAGGGATTGAATCCATCGCAGAGAAGGAGATAGTTGAGCTCATAAAGCCGAAGATAACAGGAACAGAGGAGTCTGTCGTATTCTTCAGGCCAAAAGAGCTTATTGACCTTTGTGTGCTGTGCTACAAAGCCCAGTCGCTTTCAAAGGTGATGCTCCTGAAAGATATGATAACATTCAGGGATAAAAATGAGATATTCTGTGCAGCGAAGAAGCTTGATTTTTCTGATTTCATAAAAAAAGGCCTGAAGTTCAAGGTTAAATGTATGCATACCGGAGAGCATGACTTCAACAGCATTGAGATAGAAGAAGGGATTGGAGCAAACATAAAGGGGGATGTTGATCTTGATAATCCTGATGTTATAATCTTTGTTTATATCAACAAGAACAGATGCTATATCGGAATTGATTTCTCTGGATTTGATATGAGCAAGAGGCAGTACAGGGTATTCAACCTTAAAGAATCCCTTAAGGCCACTGTTGCATATTCATTGCTGAGGATAGCGGATTACAGGAAAAAGGATTTCCTTCTTGACCCTTTCTGCGGCTCAGGAGTGATCCCAATAGAAGCTGCTTTGTTCGGCTCGGATTTCCCTGTAAATTACTTCACAAAGAATAATTTTCTTTTCCTTAAGTTTGACTGCTTCAGGAATATTGGCTTTGACAAGTTCTTTGAGAAGATAGACAAGAAAATAGTTAAGAAGAACAGCCTGAAGATATACGGATATGAATCAATGCTGGGCTATGTGAAAGCATCGCATAAGAACGCAAAGATCGCCGGAATAAACAAGAGCATAAACATAAGGAGAGTTGACCTTGACTGGCTTGACACAAAGGTGGACAAGACAAAGGTCGACAAGATTGTTACAACGCCGCCTCAGCTCACAGAGAGGAACAGCAAGGTGATCGAGAAGCTCTACAAGGAATTCTTCTATCAAGCAGAGTTTGTCCTCAAGAAAAATGGGATTATTGTAGTTGTATCAGAGACAGAAGAGACAAAGAAGATGATTGAGAAACATGCTAGCCAGTTCAAGTTCAAGATAACCAAAGAGATGAAGATAATGCAGGGAAAGAAGCAGATAAGCGCATTGGTCATAAAAAGATGAGTGGATTATCTAAATAATAGGTTAATAATGTCAGGATTTTGCTGAATCAATCACAAAATTTATATAAAAATCTGTATATACACGGATAGAATCATAAAAAGAGGCAAGCATAGGAATGTATACGAGAAAACCCAATCTATTTGAGAAAGCGCTCCTTGTTGTAGGCATTGCAGTGTTGATGGCAGGC
>JAPLZS010000088.1:8823-9169 GCA_026394915.1 Candidatus Woesearchaeota archaeon
CAAGCTCATTGATCCTTGTGTTCTTATGGCTCATGCTTGTGGCACTGATAATAATCGCTGCTGCAAATGAGAACCTGAAAGAAGAGATGAAGCAGCTTATTGAAGTCCATCTGCAGGAAACAAGGATGATCAGGGAAGAGCTTAGAAGGAAATAATCAGAACAGGATATTGACAGATTTTAGTTATTTTTCTGAGGTATTCGAGAGGGCTCTGTCCTAAATCTCTTCTTTTCCATAAGATATATTAACCCGTTTGGGCTTATTAGGCCCAAAGCGGGGTGGTGGAGTCTACCCACCACATGAAAAAAGAAACAAGATTGGTTAATAAAATTAAGCGTTTGCTCAGG
>JAPLZS010000067.1 GCA_026394915.1 Candidatus Woesearchaeota archaeon
CCAAGGAACTGGACAGTCACAGTGAACACAACAGGATACAATGACATACCTGCAGAAGTGAATATAACTGCAAATCCTTCAACAGGAAATTATCCTTTGAATGTTCAGTTTACATCAAGCGTAAGAGGGAACTCTCCGATAATCTATTCATGGACATTCGGAGACGGAGCAATATCAAATGTACCAAATCCTCAGCACACATACCCTAATGCAGGAACATACACAGCAACACTTACAATCACAGATGCAGACGGAGATATTGCATCAGCCTATATTGTTATAACAGTCACAACATCTGGGGCAAGTTCAGATGGAAATGATGAAGAAAACAAAGACCATCAGGCAGAATATGGCCTCTATATCGGAAGGATAAAGATATTCTCAGATGCAGAGAAGAATTACGGAGAAGAATATGTCAAAGCAGGGCATGAGCTCTATGTCGACACATTCTTCGAGAATTTAGGATCAAAGGACCTTGAAAATATCGAATACAGGGTCATGATGCCTGATCTTGGAATAATGAACGCAGCTAAATTCAATCTTGATTCAGGGGATCATCTGACAAGCAGGGTGGTATTGGATGTACCTGAGGGAGTTAAGCTGGGTGATTATGATGTGCAGATATCAGCAAGCAATGATCAGGTCAGAAGGGTCAAGTACAGGTTTGTAACTGTGATAGAATAACTTAGCTAAATTAATATAACAAAAAAGGTGTATTGATATCTATATATAAATCATATATCAATAAACATGTTAGTCACTAAATAATGATTAAATGGATTAACTACTGCAGTATGCTAAAAGAACCGAAACATTTAAATACCCGCAGTCATTACCAAACATTAAAAAAGAATAATTCGTGGTGGTCTAAGTTAATATATAATTTTCATTCAGACAGTCAATAAGCTGATTGGAGGTATAGAACATGATTAGCAAGAAAATAGTAACAGCATTTGTTTTGTTTGCTCTAGTTGCTGTTGTTTTGTTTTCAAACATTGCACAGGCTGTGGAAGTTGAGAACAGGACAGACGTGAACTACACAAGGAACGAACAGGAAGATGCTATAAACCAGGGAAATCAGCCAAATCTAGACGTCATATGGGTAAAGATAGACGGTGACGTTGTTGAGAATGGCGACAACATAAGGACAGATTATCAAAAAGACCAGAATATCGAGATCAAGGTCGAGATGCTCGCAGGAGACAATGCAGACAATGTTGTACTCGAAGCATTGATGTCAGGGAGCGACCATAGCAATGTGGCAGATATCTCTGATACATTTGATGTGAATAACGGGACAATGTATATTAAGACATTGGAGCTTGAGATTCCTGCATCACTTGAGAGCAATGATTACGATTTAAGGGTCAGCGTAATACCAAGGACAGGTGCAATGAAGACATACAATTATCTTCTATCTGTCTCGTCACAGAAACATTCAGTGTCAATCAAGGATGCAGTATTCAATCCAAGCGATTCAGTAGTCGCAGGAAGATCCCTGCTTACAGTCGTAAGAGTCCAGAATCTTGGCGCAGAGACAGAAGACAGCGTGAAGGTAACGGTGGATATA
>JAPLZS010000022.1 GCA_026394915.1 Candidatus Woesearchaeota archaeon
CTCCAGCCAGACACGACAATATCTGATCTCTATGAGTGCAAGGTCTTTACAGATGATGACAAGAAGAGCATGTTTGAAACTTACAAGAAGCTGATGATAATGCACAACTCTGCATTGATTGCAGAGATTGAATCCGATGACAGGAAGACAGCAGAGTTCATATCAGATTCTGTAAAGAAATGGCCTTCAATAAAGAAAGAAGTCCTTTCTGTCGTGAGAAAGATGAAAGAATCATGGACAAAAGACATTGAGATCTCAGAAGACATAGGCTATCTGGGATAAGGTGGCAAAATGAAGATTATTCTTTTAGGCCCGCCAGGAACAAGAAAAGGCACTCAGGCAGAGCGTATTGTAAAAAAGTATGGCATACCCCATATCTCGACAGGAGACATGTTCAGGGAGGCCATTGCAAAGGGCACAGAGCTCGGCAGGATGGCAAAGGGGATTCTTGACCAGGGAAAATTTGTCCCTGATAAGATAACTATAGGCCTTGTCAAAGAGAGGCTCTCAAAGCCAGACTGCAAAAAGGGATTTATCCTGGATGGATTTCCAAGGACAATACCTCAGGCAGAGGCATTGGACAAGATGATAAAACTGGACAAAGCTGTCCTGTTGGAATCATCTGATGATATCATAATAAAAAGGCTGAGCTCAAGAAGGCAGTGCAGGAAATGCAATGCAATCTATGGCATTGATATGCCTCCAAAGAAAAAAGGAGTGTGCGACAAGTGTGGTGGCCAGCTCTACCAGAGAGATGATGACAGGGAAGAAGTCATAAGAAAAAGGCTGGAGACCTATAACAAGCAGACTGCTCCATTGATTGAATGTTATAAGAAGAAAGGAATTCTCGCAAAGATTAACGGCCAGCAGACGATAGAGAAGATATTTGAGGATGTTGTTGAAGCTTTAATTTAAATGGATTGTCACTTCACTTCTCTCCTTTGATTATCTTCGTGACTGCATCATAGAATTCTCTGACCTTGCCTTCTATGAATTCATTGTCTCTCTTGAATAAAGTTGATCCATATCCATTCCTGTATTTCACATGATCCTCAATCATTATCCCATTCGGAGCAAGATGCCATAGGGCGTCTGCCCTGTAGGCAAGGACACCGCTCTCATGCATCCCCCATCTTCCATCAAACAAGTCAAGGAAAGTCGCTCCTGCAATCACATGATCACCGATATGCTTCAGTGTTTCCTGCGCAGCTGATCCTACTTTCTTCAGCACTTCTGGATCTCTTATATCACCCTTGCTCATCAACCAGTTGTAATCAATAGGCAGAGCATATCCTCTCATATGCACAGGACCTGCATCCATCTCAGGCACCATTGTGTGCATTGAAGAATATAATGATTCATGCCCGGCTGCAATCGCTCTTGCAGGAGGGATCCATCCGTCTCCGACAATTGTCCTTCTGCCTCTTGTGATGCCATCATTGCTGTATTTTGTAAGATCCCCTGGATGCACGTTAAGTATATAAAAAGAATTCACAAATTCTCCTGAGAGCAAAGCCATTCCGCCTGCTGCGAACATTGGAATTTCTCTGGAGATATCATGTTTATCCATTGCATCGTAGATCTTGTCAAGGAATTGCCTGCATACATCTTTTCTGACCTGAATTATCTGCTCAGGAGAAAGCTGTGATTTTATCTGATGATGCATATCTGGATTCAATGCCTTGAAGTAATCACCTGGTTTTACACCATGCTCTTCTTCATATCTCCTGAAATCAAGCTCAACAAGAGGCACATCAAACTCTTCTGCCCTCTGCCTTGCCCTCACATCAGGATGGTCTATCCTTGTTGTGACTACAATCCTCACAATGCCCGGTAACTGTTCATTTATCTTCGCAAGATTGGATCCTCCGCAGTCCATCCAGCCGACCAATCCTTTCTTTATATCAGGATGGTAAATTTTTACCTTGCTTTCATCGAGAATGTGGACTGAGTCAGTTATCATTTTTACTTGCTTCCTCTGGATGCTTCCAATGCCCTGCCTGCAATATCATGCCTGCAGATAAAAACAATCCTGTTATTCAATTCCCTTGTTGCTTCATCGATTATATGTACTGCTGTGTAAGCTAGTGGTTGCGCACTTTCAATCCCATTAAGAGAATATGCAGTCACTCCAAGCACTCTTCCGCCTGCAACAGTTAAGTTTCCTTGCTCATCTGATCCTGTCCCTGCATGGAACACTTTTACACCCTGAAGCTCAGCAACCTTATCCAGTCCTCCGATTGGAAGCCCTTTGACATATCCTGCAATCTTTGAATCAGGATAGCCGTTTGCAGCCATCACAACACAGCATGCTGCTCCTGGCCTGAACTCCACTTTCATCTGATCAAGCCTTCCTTCAAGAGCATATTTTATAGGCAGGTAAAGTCCGTCCCTGAGCATCATCACAGCAGGCTGGGCTTCTGGATCGCCAAACCTGCAGTTATATTCTAGGATCTTTGGGCCATGTTCTGTCATTATGACTGCAGCATAAAGGAATCCCTTGTATGGCTCTCCATTCTCCTTCTTTATCTGCTGGACAGCAGGAGTCATCATCTTATCTGCAATAAACTTAACCATGTCTTTATCTGCAATAGGCACTGGACCATGTGCACCCATACCGCCTGTGTTCGGCCCTTTGTCTCCATCAAGAAGCCGCTTGTGATCCTGGATGGATATTGCAAAAGGCACAACTCTTTCTCCATCAGATATGCCGAATACAGAGAATTCCTGGCCAAACAATCTTTCAGCAATAAGGACTTCAGGCCTCTTGCTTTTATCACAACACTGTTATCTGTCGCCATCCTGTTTATGGCTTGTTCTGCATCTGCAGTATTAAAACATAAGGTAGATTCTGCCTGAGGAATGCCTGCTTCCTTCATTATGGAGTAAGAGAAAAATTTGTCAGATTCGATCTTGGCACCAGAACTTAAAGGCCCGAATGCATTTGGATATCCTCTTTTGATAAAAAAATCGACACCGCCATCATCAAGAGGCAGCTCTGGCCCGAATATAAGCGCTTCAATTCCTTCCCTATCAACAGCATCTGCAAGCGGTCCAAAATTCTCTTTTTTTGCTCCATCAATGTTGATTGTCCTGACTTCATTATCCAATGCAATTCCAGGATTACCTTTGAAATATATGACTTCTACACCAGGATGCTGAGCTATGCTCCAGCCAAGAGCATGCTCTCTTCCGCCACCACCCACTATTCCAACTTTTGCCATGTTTGTACCTCGCATAATACGTTTATAAAATTAAGACTATGCCTCTTATCTGAAACGATTCACAATGTTCCTGAATATCTGCAGCCCCCAGCCTTCCATCACTTTCTCATCAATGTCAGAAGCCTTTATGCCTTTTCTTCTCATACTGTCTTTTACCCAGAAGAATCTCGGATCCCTTGAATTGTGGATGCTTACCTCAGTATGAGCCATATGGCCGATTATATTTCCACTGGGGTCGACAAGGCCTGCTATGCCATCAACAGAGCCGTTAGGATTGTATGGGAAATCTTCAGTAACGCCTATTGCAGGATTCGCATACCTGAGCAGGACATGACGCTGGTTGACTGCTCTTCTGTTCTGCTCGCCTTCTTCTGATGATATCAATCCTGAATCAGAATAGAACATGATCTTTCCTTCTCCGTGCCTGCACCACAGCCATAATATAGAATCTGATATGCCCTCAAATGCAAAATGAGGCATTCCTTCATGCTTCTCTATCCTATGAGGGACATAATCTACTCTGTATACTCCGCAGGTATTATGGGTCAGTGTGACTGTCTGTTTTGAATAATCTTCTCCAATGCCAGGAAGAAGTCCTGTCTTAACTAGCAGCTGGAACCCGTTGCATTGGCCGTATATCACATTTCCCTTATGCGCATATTCAATAAATATGTCCTTTAATTTTTTTTTTTTTTTTTCACTCGGTATTGCAGCATGCTCACCATGCAGGAATCCTCCTGAGAGGTTTATGATCTGGGCATCAGAAACTTTCTTCTGCCCTGAGAGAATCTGTCTTATGTGAACTATCTCTGCCTCTGCTCCTGCTTTCATGTAGGCATGAGCAGCTTCCTCATGGCATCCTATGCCTAATCCATTTATGATATATGCTTTTACCATATTTTACCTAATTTAATTAGTGCGCATTCCAAAACTCAATGGTCTCTGATAATGTTCCTTCACATTCCTTAATGATATCTCTGAATTTATTCCGTTTGATGAGCATACCTCCAGATTGTCTCCAAGACTTCCAGTGGACAGGCCAGTAACTGTACCTATCTGCCCATATGTTACATCTGCTTTTCCCATGATCTCCTCAAACTTCTTGCTGTCTTCTCTTGAGACTGTCACGATGAATCTTCCAGGCGTTTCAGAAAATAATATCTGTTCATCATTTGAGAATGCTCCATCTTTGCAGACGTTATTGACAGAAAGCATGGCACCGAACCCGCCTGCCATCGCAGCTTTGGTCACTGCAGGCAGAAGACCTCCATTATGGATATAGCTGCATGAGGCGACGACTTCTGCATCGACCAGTATACCTATTGCATTTGCTGCGCTGACAAACTCCTTAAGGTCAGCCTTAGGCACTTCTCCTCCTTCGAGAGGCAATCCCTGCTCTTTGTAGCCAATTGCGCTCAGATACTGAGATGCGCCCATATGGTTCCTTGTCGTTCCTATAATATAAATCAAGTCCCCGCTTTCCTTAAAAGGCGAACTGACGCATTTTCTATAATCATCTATCTTTACTGCGCATGATGCTAGATAGGAATCAGGATCATGTATCTCTATGTGCCTCTTGCCTGATTTGGCATCTTCGACAAGAGTTATGTGCTTCCTTAAATCCAGAGGCACGTCATTCAGGTTAAATGAGGCATCCACTTCATATGTGCATGAGCATTTCATGCTGTCCTTTCCTGAGATGATTGGTATGTTTGTCTGCTCGACTGCATCGCGTATGCCTATTCCTTCCCTCACCAATGATGCAAGATTATGCTCACCATTCTCTCTTAATAATGTTGTATTGCGTTCAGAGTCAGGCTGGCAGAAATTGCCGCAGACTGCCCATGCATCATACTTTGGATTCACCATATCAGGCAGCTTCCCACCGAGCGCTATTATTTTTCCAGCCATGTCTATAAATGACCTCTGCGCTGAGTGATATGGATCTATGTCAGATCCCTTAGGGGTTATTCCAAGCGCATAGGCTATTACGCCGAAGTCCTTTCCTTCTGTGTCCAATGGTTTCTGCATCGTGGCATCTGCCTCGACTTCCTGTTTCATCCCTATCAATGGACCCTGGATTGTAGCGCCTTTGACAGAAGAATCTTTCTGCCTGAAGAACCATTCCTTTGATGCAACATCAGGCTGAGACATGACTAATGACAATGTTTCCTCGAGAGAATAATTGCCTTTGACAATTGCTTCTCTCTGGTCAGGAACACATCCCCATGAAGCATGCATCTGCTTCCTTGGCTCTTTGTTGAACAATCTCTTCAAATCGAGGAGAGCCACAGTATTTCCTTCATATTTAAGATTGGCATATCCTGTGTCAGTAAGCCTTCCTAACTTAGTTACCTGCACCTCATGGAGCTTTGCTGATTCTATTATCTCTTCTTCATTCTTTGGATCAGCCACAAAAAGCATCCTATCTTGGGTCTCAGAGCAGTTTATCTGCCAAGGCTGTATTCCTGCATACTTCCTAGGATGAAGTGAGAGATCCATTTCGATTCCGTTTGTCTCTCCCGCAGTTTCTATTGCTGATGAGCCAAGACCCATTGCTCCGAAATCAGTCACGCTTGTAAACATTAATTTTCTTGCGCATTCTAATATCAGCCCTTTCATCTTTGCCTGAGTGTAAGAATGATCTGCCTGCACATGTCCGAGACTTATCTTTTCGCTCGCCTTAAGCGAGCTTTCAGTTGCACCATGCACGCCATCCACTCCTACTGGCTGGCCTGCGACAAACACAAAGTCGTCGACATGGGGCGCTTTTGAGATATATGTCCTTCCATCAGCAGATCTCACAGGAGACCATCCTATTGTTCCGCAGTATACCAGGCATTTTGCGATG
>JAPLZS010000158.1 GCA_026394915.1 Candidatus Woesearchaeota archaeon
GATCCTGCGAATATGAATCCTATGCTTGCCCATTTTATGATTGAGACGTGCTCTCCAAGGAAGAATATCGCGAATATTGTGGTTATTATGTACCCCATTGAAAGAAGAGGGAAGATGAAGCTGACATCAGCCCTGCTCATTGCAGACAGCCATAATATCATTGAAAATCCGTAGATCACAAAACCCCCAAAAACATAGGGGTTAGAGAATATTGTTATAAGATTATTTATCTCTATCACAGATGAAAGGCTCTTGAGGGCTATTGTGCTCATCCCTTTCTTCATCATTACCTGTCCTATAGAGACAAGAACGACTGTTGTAAAGACCAGTATGAGCGTCTTTGTCCTTCCATCCATCTCTTTTTTTGCTGCTGTCTTTCCAATAACTTTCTTTCCTTTGCTCATTTATTCTCCACCAGGAATTTCCCGATTGCAAGATAATCAAGATGCCCGAGCATGAATGCCCTCACTGCATCCTTCGGGCTCCTTACAATAGGCTCCTCATGCATGTTGAAGCTTGTGTTGATTATTGATGGTATCTTTGTGAGCTTATGATACTCTTTCAGTATGTCATAGTATCCTGGATTGTCTTCTCTATAGATAAGCTGGGGCCTTGCTGTGCCGTCGACATGCACTGCAGCAGGGCTGTGTCTCTTCATGAAATCTGTGCAGTCAAATGTGATTGTCATGAACCTTGCGGAGAACTCTGCCCCTCTTATGTTCTTGTAGCATTTATCCTTGTATTCTGCAAGAGTTACTGGAGCGAATGGCATGAACTCTGTCCTCTCAAGCCTCTTGTTCAGCCAGTCATTCACGCTTGGATCCTTAGCATGGTAGAGTATTGACCTGTTGCCCAATGCCCTTGGCCCGAACTCCATCCTTCCGTCGAATCTTGCAACGACATTTCCTTTTGTGATCAGCTTTGCGACATCCTTTGCAAGGTTCTTCGGCTTCCTGTACTTAAGGCCTTCTTCTTTCAATGCCTGCTCAATCTCCTCTTCTGAGAATTCTACGCCGAGATAGACATTCTCAAGCTGTCTTGCCTGATTTATATAATCTGGATTCTTCTGGGAATAAACATAGCATGCTGCCCCTACGCCCAGTCCTCCGTCACCCATCTCAGGAAATATGTATAATGATTTGACCTCAGGGATCTCATTTATTGCCTGGTTGAACCTGACATTTGAGAACACCCCTCCAACAAGGACAAGATCATACATGCCTGTTGTCCGTATCGACCTTGAGGCAAGATCAACAATCCTTGATTTCATGTTCTCCTGCAGCCATGCAGCGACATCCTCTTTTGGATATTTGTCAAGCTCTTTCTTCAGCTTTGGATCGACATCAAGGCCTTTTCTCAGAACATACCTTATTTTCCCTCTTTTCTCTACAAATGGATAGGGGATCTTCACATTGTCAGGATTTCCATGCGCAGACAATCCAAGGATCTTTCCTTCATGCCTGAAGGGCTTGAATCCAAGGTATTTTGTTATGGATGAATAGAAATGGCCGAATGAATCCATTGCATCCATCGTATAGAGCCTCTTGATCCTGCCATCAATGCATCTGTATATCGCAAGCGAAAGGCCGTCTCCCCAGCAATCTGCGCTTATTACAAGGGCATTCTTTTTTCCAGAATTGAAATATGCTGCAGCTGCATGGGAAAGATGATGGTTGACGATGAAGATGGGTTTTTTCTTTAGAGATGGAGGAAGGCTTCTCCTGAATACCCATTTGACAAAAAGCTTCTGAACTCTTCCAGAGAATGATTCCGGATTTGTCACAGAAAGCTTCAATGTGTATTTGACAAAATGAGACAAGAAGCTGATCAAATCTCTTCTCTTCTCAGAAAGGATCTCGCTCTCCTTTTGCTGGACTGACCTGAACATCCTTGCAAAGAGAGGCGGAGTGAGTATGCTTCCTACTGCTATTATATCCACCTCATTGGGAGTAAGTTTGCTCAGTCTGAGGACCTCATCAACAGCCTGGTACGGAAAGCCCCCCTGCAGCTTGACCCTGGTTATCCTCTCTTCTCCTGTTGCTGCAACAAGCTTTCCATCCTTCAGCATGCATGCAGTCGTATCATGCTGTCCATCAATTATCCCTAATATGTTCATTGATTTGCGCCCCGCAGTTTACTGCACCATATCGCAAAAATACACATTTGTTTATAAAACTTATTGTGATTTCATATTGCTTTTGCATATAATCCGCTTATATTTTTTACAGATTGTCCCGCTGCATCTGCCTGATCCTTGATTATCTCTCCTTGCTTATCTCTTCTTCGCAGTTATATAAAAATAGTTTGTGCCATAGATAATCCTGTTTATCATCCCTTCTGGATAATCTGATTTTATCTCCATGCAAGAGAATCCTTTCATCATGGATGTTATCTCTCTTATGCTGAACCTCTTTCTTATCGGGACATATATATAATCCAGGACATAATATCTGGACAATGGGCTGAATCCTGCTTTTTCCAGAACCCATTTCACAATCCTGTAAGGAACTCTCTTGAGGATGAAGCTTGCTGCCTCAATGATGTATCTGATAAGGCCTGTCTTTCCATAAATGCCGAGGATTATCGTCTTTTTTCTCTTCAATACCCTTTCAAGCTCGCTCAATGCCTTCACTGGATTTGTTGTGTGGTGTATGACTCCGTTTGATACAACTGCATCAAAATAATCATTCTCAAAAGGAAGTTCAAGCAGAGATGCTCTTTTCAGGACAACGTTTGACGGATTGGCAAGCCTTTTTCTTGTGATTTCAAGAGCCTTCCTGCTGATGTCAACAGAATAAAGCCTCTTTGCCTTCTCTGACATCATGGATGATATCGCTCCCTGCCCGCATCCTCCATCAAGGCAGATCTTGCCTGAATAAACAGAAGAGGGGAGTATCTTTCTTAGTCTCGATTTATATGCTGCAAAGTCCTCTTCTCTCAGGTCATTCCAGAGGTCATCATAAAGGTCTGCTGTTGCAGCTGCATCATGCTGACTGTCTATCATACCTAAGATGTTCATATTCGCCCCCAAAATGACTTATCACTGGACAATTACTGGATTATAGATTAGTATTATTAGTGATGATATATCCGTGAATAGAGGGAGTTTATAAAATTTGCCAAAGTAGAGTATATAGGGCATATCAACTGGTTATAACTCTTTTTAATACTCTTACAACGCCCTTATCTGCGTCAACTTCTATAGTATCTCCATCTTTGAGTGCCTTAGTGGCAATATGGGTGCCTATGATGCAGGGTTTTTTCATCTCGCGGGCAAATATGGCTGCATGGCAAGTTATCCCTCCTTCATCAGTTATTATTGCTGCTGCCTTATTCATAGAAGGGGTTAAGTTAGGTGTTGTCATGATTGACACTAAGATATCTCCTTTTGCGAACTTTGGATTGTCTTTCTCTGTCTTGACAATCATCACTCTGCCTTTTGCATGACCTGGATAAGCAACATTCCCTACAATCTCTTTTAATTCTCTCACAGATCCTGCTTTCCTGTCCAATATGGGTCTCTTAGCAACATATCTTAATACATCATCTGATTCAAGGATGATGTCCTTGTCAAAATCAAAGAAGACCAAGAACCCTTGTTTTCTTCTTTTGATTGCATTATGGAAGTCAAACTTTCCCTGAAGTGAGAGCAGAACCTCTTTGCCGCCTAAATACATAAGATCTGAATAAGAAATTCCAAGCGCTTCTGCTATCTTTTTCACAAGAGGCAGGGCATAATAAGATGATTCCTGGAAGAAATCAGTCCTCTGAGTCCTTAAATAGACTATGCTTCTTATCAGCTGAACTGATTTCTTATCCTCTTTGCTGAAATTCTTAACGGCTTTGTTTATCTTCTTTTCAATGTCTTTCCTGTTTTGCTGTCTTTTTAGCAGCTCTGCCTTTGCTTTCTTTGCGCTGAATCCTTCTGCTCTTTTCTGGAGGTATCTTTCTGTCCATGGCTCACCGACAAAAAACCTTAGCGACAGCCAGCCATATCTTTTTGCATGCCTGTCCAGCAGTTTATCCTTGCCCTCTCTTTTTATGCAAAGCAGCAAGAAATCATCCATCTCTTTCTCAGCAGAAGTCAGATTGTCTGATGTAGTCATCAAGCTGGCCAAGATGGCTGATTTTTTCTCATTCCTTGAATATCTCTTTGTCAATTCCCTAGTGATGTCTGCAACAGGTCCCTCAAATAAGGCTATATTCTGGAATATCATGTAATTGCTGGCTGCCTTGATATACTCCTTTAGCAGATCATGCATCTTTTCCTTACTCAACCTGCCTTTGCCAGATTCTTTTTGGATCTTTTTTGAAATGTTTATGAAATCATTTCCATATTTAATACATCTCTTCACTAATGACCTTGCATACTGCCTTCCATTTTCCTTGAATTTTATTTTCAATTCCGACTGTGCGTACATCAGATCAGACCCTATATTAAAGAAATAGTCATTCGCATACATCCACCTGACTCCCTTATCCCATTGGATAATATTTCTCAGGTTCCTGCTGTCAAGCATGCCTCTTATGATGATAGAAGAAGCGAAATAAGGCTCAATCCTCTCTCCGAAATAGACAAGATCATCATTCCTGATGTTATTGATGCCTGTTTTATCCATTTTTATTTAGGTTTCTCTTGAGTACATCAAACTTATTGCTGAACCAGAGCTGGAACCTCAGTCTCATCACATCCCTCAGGTACTGGTAGACTGTCTTTGCTATCCTTACCCTGCTGTCGGGATCCTCTATCCATGTCACAGGAAGCTCATAGATCCCATAATCATATTTTTCTCCAAGAGTGAGAAGCTCTGTGTCAAAGAACCATTCATTGTCCTGTATCAACGGCACAATCTCTCTCACTGCCTTCCTTGTTGCTGCCTTGAATCCGCACTGTGCATCTGAGTATCTTATCCATAGGATGGTCCTGACAATATAGTTGTATCCTCTTGACAATGACTCCCTAAAAAAGCTCCTTGTTGTCCTTGATTTCTTTGTGAGCCTTGTTCCTGTCGCGACATTGTACCCTTTTGCAAGCATTCCGTTTATCATCTTTGGGAATGCCTCAAGCTCTGTTGAAAGATCCACATCCATGTAGCTCACTATGTCTGCATTGCTCTCTGTCCATGCTTTTCTCAGCGCTCTTCCTCTTCCTTTCTGGTCAAGATGGATATACCCTACATTCTTCATCCTGCTTGAAAGCTCTTTTGCAATCTCAAGAGTCCTGTCCTTTGATGCATTGTCCGCGACTATTATCTTCTCCTTTCATTGCATCCTCTCATATGTTCATTTCTTCTTCTTTATTGCGACTTCCCTCACTATCTTTGTTATGTTCTGGTTAATGCTGTCCAATTTGACATAGAGCCTGAACACAAGATAGAACAGGAGCACAATGCTGAGATAGACCGGAACATCTATGCCTCTTCCAACATTAAGCAGCCTTGCTATCGGGTTAGTGGCCTGCGGAATGAACAGCACAACTCCTGCTGCAATCCAGAGCAGGCACCAGAACACCAGCTCAAGGAGATTTATCTGCTTGTCCCTGAACCTGAATATTGCCCTGCTCAGCGCAAATACAATGAATAATGTCACGATTATCTGCAGTATTGATATCATATTTTTCACCTCAAAAATTTTGTCCAGATCAATCTTGCCGCGATCCTTATGCTGTTCAATGGGCTCTGGCCCTTTTCCATTGAATGCTTTGTGTACTTTATCGTCACAGGAATCTCTCTGTACTTTATATTCTTAAGCTTTATCAGGTCAATTATCTCGGATGCGTGCTCCATCTTGTCCTGCGTTATCTCGATATTTTCTGCTGCTTTTCTTGAGAATGCCCTGAAGCCATTATGGGTGTCTGTAAGCCATATTCCTGAGAAGATGAACGTGAAAACAACGCCCATCTTCAATACAATCCTTTTTATCAATGGGACATCTGACTTCTTGCTGAGAAATCTTGAACCTAGAGCAACATCTGCCTCCTTATTGATTATGGGCTGGATGATGTCCTTCACCTCTTTTGGATTGTGCTGGCCGTCTGCATCAAAATGGACTATTATCTCTGCCTTATGTTTCAGCGAATAATCCATCCCTGTCCTGAGCGCAGCTCCCTGGCCCCTGTTTATCGCATGCTTCAATACAGTTGCCCCTGCTTTCTGGGCTTCCTTGAAGGTATTGTCATTGCTGCCGTCATCAACAACAATTATGTTCCTGCCATGATATCCCTCTTTTTTCAGCCCATGCACAACATCAGAAATAGATCTCTCCTCATTATAGGCTGCTATGACAATGAATGTTTTCTGCATGATTGACCTCTTGCATCCCTCTTGTGCCTGGTTCACCCTAATTCAGCAATATTTATATAGTTTATGCTTTTTGGCAAATATAGAAAAATTCATAGAATAGAGGGGTTTTAGATGCCTGACAAGCAGCACAAATCAGAAACAGATGATAAAGAGGAGATATCGATATCTCTTGAAGCTTTCAAGAACAGATGGCAGTGGATCCTGCTCATCCTTATAGTTCTCTTTGGAGCATATTTCAGGTATTATCATATTGATTATCCGGTCATCGGATATCACAACTGGAAGGAATCAAGGTATCTTGAAGAGGCAAGGAATTTTGCTGATGACGGATTCTTCAAATACGGATTTTTGGTCGCCTCATTTGATTATCCGGGAATACACGGAGATCCGAGCGGAGCCCATTCAGGAGAGTTTCCCGCATTGTCTATACTGATAGCGATTCTCTTCAGCATTTTTGGGATGAGCCTTTACATTGCGAGGTTCTTCACTTTATTGCTAAGTCTTTGTTCGATAATAATAATGTATCTTCTGATGAAAGAGCTTTTTGACAGGGAGGATATCGCGCTTTCATCTGCTTTTGCAATGGCATTGATGCCAATGCTTGTCTTTTTCACGCATAATGTGGATGTTATAAATGTAGGGCTTCCCTTGATGCTGCTCGGAGCATATTTCTATGTCTTGTGGGTGAAGCATGACAAAGGGAGGGACATGATTCTTGCGACAGTTTTCATAATGATTTCAGCAATCTCAAAATATGAGTTCCTTGTCATAGGGATTCCTATGCTGTTCATCTTCCCATGGAGAAGGCTGAATGAATTGAGGAAATTCGGACCAAAATATCATCCTTACATCATATCTGTCATGATATTTGCTCTCCTTCCTCTGCAGTACATATATTCCCTTTATATCAGCAAAGTCACTGGATCTGCTGCTGTCACAAGCAGCCTTATTGATGTCAGCGTGATCTTCACATCAACATGGTGGCAGACTCTCAAGGCATATACTGCAGACAATTACACAATACTTGGATTCTATGTTGCATTGTTCGGCATTGCATTCATGATCCTCATGTTCAAGAGAAAGAATCTGGGGTATAGGTTCGGAATGGGTTATTTCATTGGAACAATCTTCTATTTCATAATAATGTCAAAGAAGCTCGGGGGCCACAGCTATCATCAGTATCCTGTTGCTCCTTTCTTTGCATTGATGATTGCATATTGTCTTGTGTTTGTCGCTACAAATGCATCAAAAATAATAAAGATGAAGATAATGAAACCTTTGTTCATAATCGTTCTTTTCATAATACTGTATTTCCCTTCTGCTGCTGCATGGAACCGGCAGTTTGACACCCAATTCTATGGCCTAGACATTGCAGGCGATTACATAAAGGGTCATTCACAGCCAGATGAGAGGATAATACATTCTGATTTCCAGGATTACGGCGTGCTGTGGCATGCTGACAGGAAAGGCATTGTCGGTATCATACCGAACTCATGCGAGATCAGGTTGGCAGAGGAAAATCTTAAT
>JAPLZS010000002.1:0-8402 GCA_026394915.1 Candidatus Woesearchaeota archaeon
CTGATTCTGTGACAGTCAGCCCTTCCTGCTCTGAGATGGAGAAAGAGGCTGGAACATATTCTTTAACATCCCCTTTGTATTTCTGGTTCGCCTTTATCGTGATGCCCATCCTGTATGGCACAGGTGGATAGATCCTTGTAGGGCCTTTTCTCTCCACATCAAAATCAACAGAATCCTGCACAGAAAAGCTGTCTGAGATTGATTTCACGCCGTTTGCAGTCACTGCAGTCAGGCTCATGGCATATTCGCCTGCTGATCCGACATGATAAGTTGCGTAATAATCAGGGAGCTCTGTCACCCCAAGGACATTGCATTCTGGGGATATCTTTATGCCTCCATCTGCTGTTGTGAGCGTTGTCTTCTTGCTGTCAGGGCCTGTTATCTCCAAGGCGACATCTGCATCGCATATCACCCTTCCATAATCATCCAGCACTCCAATCCCTATAGAGGCTTCCTCATTCTCAAGATAGACTGATTTATAGGTATTGATTGCCAAGACGCCCCATGAGAAATCCATCTGCTCTGTTGATGCTGCGCCGTCTTTTGTCAATGCAATCTGAAGTGTGTACCTGCCGGGCCTCAGCTCCCTCTGCTTCGGAAGGGACAATGTGAATTTTCCATCATTTGTCTTTGTTATCTCAGGCACGACATCCACTGGGACGCCCAATGCATCATAAACAGACGCTTCAACTGTCTCTTCCTGAGTGATGAGCTTCTTTGACGCTTTTTCGGGCTTATTCAGGGCTTTTCCATTCTTGATGTACTCAAAGTCAAACTGAGGATCCTCATCCATCTTGAAATATTTTTTCCTGCCCTTGATGTCAAATGATATGCTTGATGATGATTTTACTGCAGAACCTACACTCCATCCGTCTATCAGCAATGTTGTCGTGTCGCAATTGCCCTGCGCATCGCAGCATGTGGCTATTCCGCTGTTTGTTCCGACATCCTTTGATACTGTTGTCCTTGTGCATATTACAGTATCATTGCCTGAATCTTTTGTCTCCCCTCTGCAGATCAGGTCTTTGCCATGCGTCTCTGCATTGCATGCGACAGTCTCTGCGCAGACAACAAGCATTGAGCTGCCAGAGCATTGCCCTGTGAAGTTGATGTCTTCGCCTTCCTGCACAGGGCCGTTGTTCCTTACAGCGCCTGTTATGTCTGGCATTTCATTTGTCTGGGGAAGCGTTATGTTCCCTGTGCTGTTGATGGCAGGCAGATTATTGGGTGCATTGGGTTCATTGGGTTCATTGTTTTCATTAGATTCATTGGATGCAGCGGATTCATTTGCTGCGATAAGAATAGGCTCAGTCTGTTCAGGCTGGGCGATATCCTGCATGCCATGAATATCAGCAATATCAGCAGGGCTGACAGCGCTCTCATTCATCTCTGACACTGCATTCCCTATGATGTTATCAGAAGAAGCATTCTCTGCCCTGACAATGAAGACAAGCAGCATTGCTGCAAGTATGACCAATATGATGTCCGCTTTCCTCAGCCTTGCATTCTTGCCCATTGCTTTCCTTGTTCTCATCTTGGTTCCTGCCATCATTTCTTCCATTGTATGAACTCAGCAGTAATTGAGTATGCTGCATTCTCCAGCTTCTGCCAGTACTTCCCTGTCCAGAGCGCCCTGTTAGTGTTTCCGCCGTTATCATAGGCGATTGTGTAGTATGTTGAATCAGCAGATCCTCCTGGAGAATATGCGCAGATCCAGTATATTCCTTGATCCATCTTCAGATCATCAATCCTGCATGATTTCCAGAGACTGGAATAATCATTTACAATGCAGGATCCGAGCTCAGATTCAGGCTCATCCTTTGCTGACTGGTTATAGATCCCCAGAGTGAGGTCTTTTTCTGTCCCTGCTGCTGTCACCTCTGCATTCATCAAAACAGATTCTGAATATATCCCTGATTCAACTTTCAGGCATCTCTCATACATCCTGCTTCCCATTACATCCGCCCATTTGGTTCCCTCTGCATCATATCCGACTGTGTAATTTGATTCAATCTGCTTTCCGCCAAGGTTCACTACAAATCCTGTGAGCTGCGGCCTGAATATGATGGATGATGAGATGACAATGATCATGAATAGGATTACTGCAATGAGCTTGATGTTAAGATTCAGATTTATGTTCGTCTTTCTTCCTGTCTTTTCTTGTCTTGTTTCCTGCCTCTTCTGCCATTCTTCTTTCTGCTCTTTTCCTGCAATATCATGCAATGCGCTTCCTTTTTCTGCCAAAGAAAGCTCTCTGATCTCTCTCCTGCACTCTTCGATATAATCATCATAATACCTGAGCCATTCTTCGTGGGATCTTCCTTCGAGCCTTGAGTACAGCTCTGCCTTGTATTCAATCTCATCTATCAGTCCGCGGTAATGCTGCTGCTCAAGACCATTGACAAAAGAGATCACCTGCCTCTTGTAATCTTCGCAGAGCTTCAGCTTCTCATTCAGCTTGATCAGCTCTCTTTCCCTTTCCTTCAGTCTGTCCTCAGGTCTCATGTTTTGGCCTTTCTTTTCTTCAATGCCCTGCTATGGGCAGTCCAGATATTCCTCTGATCGCGATTGAGTATGGAAGCAATCTCGCTGAAGCTGAGTTCAAACTCCTCTTTCAGATGCACAACAACAGATTCCAGTATGCTCAGCTTCCTGTCTGATAGGATTGAAACTGGAATGAAGAATCTTGATTTTTTTATCTCAAGCTTATCTGCTCTTTTTTTGCATGCATTAGAATAAGTCAGCCAGATTGTCCTGTCGTCTCTTTTCAGCGCCTCTGCAATCTGATGGTAGCTCAGCTTTTTTTCTTCCTTGAGATATTTTACAACGGCCTCAAGCGGACTCAGCTTTGAGTCACCAAGGACAGAGACAGGCAAAGATATCTTTTCCTGCAGCTTGCCTGAAATGAACTTTGATATCTCCTTTTCAGAAAGCTTGTGCTCTGATTTCAGATGGTCTATGAGCACATCAAGAATATTCTGGGAATCTATTTTAGAAAGAGCTTTTGCTGTCTCGCTATCTGCCACGTTCCCTGCGCTCTTTTTTTTCATGGGGGTATTTTGCTTGATCTATTTAATCTTAATCTACTTAATTTGTATGAATATTTATATATTAGTTATAATTATTATTACTTAATTTGTGTGTTCAAAGCCAGTCTTTTGGATTATTTTACTTATCTTGTGTGTAATTGGTATATAAATATTTGTTTTAGTTACTTAATTTGTGTGTATAAGACAGAAGAAGGCAGTTGCACCAAAAACCTTTTATAGAGATTGCATCTGGAGATATTGTATAATTGTTATATGATCAAAGACAATCTGGGGGCAAGATGGTTGTATTAAGCGACAGGGACCTGAAGAGATGCATAAAAGAAGGAAAGATAGTCATAGAGGGCATGACAGATGACCAGATAGGCCCTTCTTCTGTTGACCTGACCTTAGGAGATGAGTTCAGGATATTCAAGCATTGTGAAGTCACGCATATTGACCCGAGGGAAGGCAATCTTGACCATCTAATGGACATTGTGAAGAAGTCAGCAACAAATGCGTTCATAATACATCCAGGAGAATTCATCCTTGCGACAACAAAAGAATATGTGAAGGTTCCTGATGACATGATAGCAAGGCTTGACGGAAGAAGCTCATGGGGCAGGCTGGGGATTGTCGTCCATTCAACAGCAGGCTCTGTGCATCCTGGCTTTGAGGGAAAACTCACTCTGGAGATGGCCAACATCAGCAAAGTGCCTGTGAAGCTTTGGCCAGGCTCAAGGATATGCCAGCTCACATTCGAGATGATGAGCAGCCCTGCAGAGAATCCTTACAACAAGAGAAAAGGATCAAAATATTCAGGCCAGATAAATCCAGGCATAAGCAAGATATCCCTTGACAGCAGGAATTAGGATAGATTATTAAATCAGCGCAGTATCATCATAATCAATATCAACAATCTTAACAATCAATGAAAAGAAAAACAACAGAGAGGTGAAAATATGCCATGCGGATGCTGCTGCGAACCAAAAAAGAAAGCTAAGAAGAAGAAATGATCATACGATAATCTCTTTTTTTATTTATTTTTATTGATACTCTTATGTTTTTCAGTCAATAATCATGCCCAGGAGCTATTGTCTGGGGATTGTATTCAAGCAGTCTCATCAGCGTTGCGCCCATCTCATCCGGCGCAGAGGTCGGCAGGTCTGTCCTTCCTTTCTTCTTCTTGCTGAAGAAGGTGTCTCCTGTGAAAAGTATCTTCTTTTCCTTGTACCAGAGGCACACAGAGCCTCTTGTGTGGCCAGGGCTCTTTATCACCTCAAGAGGACCCATATCATCAGGAAGCTTCCTGAGCTTTATATTGAACTTATTCTCAATGTCTTCATTGAGTATTGTGCCTTTCCTGTCTGCCTCAAGGGAATTTATCTCTTCCTCTGACGCATAAAAAGCGGAATTAGGGAAAAGGTCAAAGTTTCCGATGTGGTCATAGTGCAGATGGGTAAAGATGACTGTTGAGATCTTTTTCAGGTCCACCATGCTGCCGAGCAGCCTGACAAGATCCTGCCTGTCTGACCTGTTGCCTGCATCAATAACGATGTTCTCCCCATGCTCTCCGGTTATAAGATAGACATTGACATTTTCTGTTCCTGTGAATTTCCACACATTGCCAGAAATCTTTTGTACTTTCATGAGGAATCGGAGTCGCAATGTGCATCATATCCTGATCATATCTTATCGATCATCCATCATCTTAGGTATCCTTTCTCGTGCAGATACCAGCTTATTGAAGTCCCTATTATGAAGCAGAGAAGGATTACCTTCCAGCTGCCGTATGTTGAGCCGAGCATGTAACCTATGAGAAGCCCGAATATCACAAGGTAGAAAGGCACCATGTTCTTCCTTATCTGCAGGAATCTTCCTGACATGAAGCCGAACAGGAATATGACGACATAGCTGAAGAAAGCGCTTCTTATGCTTATTGAAACAATAAATCCTATTATCAAGAGTATTACGAAGAATATCTCAACCCATTTGTCCAGGAACTCAAAGCCTTTCTTGTTCATTGCCATTTTTTATCTCTCTCTTATCTTTTTTCTTATCCTAATTTTTCTCGATTGTCCAGTACAATAACTGCCATAATGCTATCCCTGCAACAAGGCCTATCAATAATGATATCCATATGTTGAAGAAATATAATGACAATGCTGTCCCTGCTGCAAGCGCAAATGCGAATATGTAAACCATCCTTGAAGCAAAGAACATGACGCTTCCCTCAAGAGGGGGTATCGGGATCAAGTTGACGACTGCAAGCCAGATGTTTATGTACATTGCCTGAAGTATCAGGGGGTTTGCCGGGAATACTCCTGACAGAATCTTGAATATTATGGCCAAGACAACGCAGCACATGGGCCCCATTATTGCTGCAAGCCCAAGAGGCCAATAATTCAGGCCAGCCCTGAATGATCCTATCCTGTGACCAGCCATATGATAGACTATAAGGCCGCCTGGAGCAAGGAACCATAGCTTTCCTCTTGAGACAAATGCAAGTATCAATCCTATTGCAAGGCCATAGATCCACACTCTCCACTCTGGCTTCAGCCCCCCTCTTATTGCAGTGAGCCTCTGCGCTGTCTGGTACACTGCAAAGCTCAATGTCAGTATCAGGAAAGAATTAAACAGGGTCTTCAAGAAATTGATCATCAATATTGAGAAGGTCGGAGCATCGACAAATAATTCCTTTGATGAGACGATGACAGCCATGACAAGCAGCGCAGTCAGAAGACCCTGCATCTCTGCTTTCTCAAAGCCGAAATACTTGTTTGTGTCATCCAAAAATGTCGCTAAGTTGCTTGTTGGATCTGCCATAGCTTATGTTTATACCCTGTTTATTTAAATAGTTTATCCTCTTATATGCTCTGTCCTAAATAAAGGTTAGCATCAATTCGCGAAGGCCTCTCTATTCAAGAGTCTGGGTCGTTGCGAGGGGATGCTCCCTACGGGAACGCAGACCTTTTGTTAGATAGAATTATGGCCTGAGCCGATGCTAACCCGAGCCGAAGGCGAGATTTAGGACAGAGCCCCTCTTATATGCTCTGCGCATATCCTGGCTTGCCTATCCCACGCTGAAAGAATATGTTATCTTTTCATGACTGTCGTTTTGATTGTTTTGCTGATGCAAGAACATCTTCACAAGCTCAAGAAGCTCTTCTTCATGGCCTGCTCCGACAACAGCGATTATCTTCTTTTCTTTGCTGCTTTCCATGATTGATGCAAGCCTTTTGGCCATCACAATGTTCCTCTCTGTAACAAGCACCCTGTACACATTCGGATAATTCATCCTGAACTCTGCAATGAGCTTCTTTATCAGTTCTTTTGAAGGGACTTTTGAGAGGTCAATGCTATCAATGCCCAATCTTTTCAGCTCTCTCTTGCCGAAGAAAATCGCCTTGAATATCTCCTTGACAAATCTCAGCTCTTCCAGAAATGTTATTGCTTTTGAAAGCCTCTTAAGCGTGATGCCGATGTCCTGATCAATCAGCCTTACTTCTATCCCATTCTTTTTTGCAAAATTAACAGCAGTGAGCATCTCAGAGCCAGGCATCACACCAACTAATTTTCCGAGCTTTTCCTGCGCCCACTTGCCCAATACTGCAAACACAAAGCCGACAATGCCTATCTCAAGAATATCTCTCAGCCTTATACTTGCTTTTTTGGAGCTTTTCAATGAATAATATCTTCCTGCATCAAGCTCAACAGCGACTATTGCTGGCTTTTCAGACTTTATAGCATCCTTTACCTCTTTTATGCTTTCTTTTGCTATATGGCTTGTGCCGATTATTATAAGGTTCTTTGATTCCATGCATGTTGAGTTTGGCATGTCATTTATATAGTTTAGCTGTATGCAAACTGAGTATTCACCATATATTTTAGAAACCTTTAAATATATAAACTATTAAGTAGCGTATATCACAATTAAATGAGGTGTGCTATGCTAAAGATGCAGAAAATATCAACAACATACAATATGAAGGTCTTCACTGACAACGGCGAGTATTTCGGCGATGTCGAGGAGAATATCCTGACAAAGACAAAGGTCTTTGGCTGGAGAGTGAAGGCGACAAAGAATTCTTATCTTGCAAAGGTCCTCGGCTCTGCAAAGGGAGTCATTGTGCCCCACCAGCTTGTCAAGTCAATGGGCGACATAATGATAATAAGCAAGGCAGCGATGCCCAACTACAATCCTGAAGAAGAGGCAAAGGCCTGATTTTCTTATTATTCTGTTTTTTATTGTTCTTTATTTTACTTAACGAGATATCATTAAGTTTCAAAGTTCTCAGAATTCATAATCCTTGAATTTCCCGTCTCTTGAAAGATTCCACATTACTTCTTCTGGGCCAAGGACCGCTATGCTTCTTGCAATAAGTATCGATATCTCATCAATATGCAGCTTCCTCAACTTGTCTTTTGATGACAGGGAAGGATCGAATATGACTACATTGCTGCGCAGCTTGTTGTAGAAATCTGCCTCTTTCCTTGAGACGAGCAGGAATGGGTTCATCTCAAATGGAGTTGCATTCTGCTCATCAAGATAATGCTTCATGACTGCAATGTATGCTGCAATCTCATGAGGATAGAAAGTGGATACATCTGATGACTCATTCTCCCTTTCCCATGTGTACCTTATGTTGTATTTCTTGTGTTCTGGCTCTCCTCCATTCTCATACTCTGTCTTCAATCCCAATACGACTGCCCTTCTCTCATAAGGGCCTATCACAGGGACATGCACAAGCTTAACGCCATACCTTCCTTTCTTTGCCGTCCTTGAAGGGACATCACAGAGTATTTTTGCTCCTTCTCTCCTGACTCTTTTTGACTCTGAGAATGGCCTAACATCTATTCCGCCTGCATTGTTCTCTGCATAATTGAATATCCTTATCGCTTCAGGGCACCATACAAAAGGAACGATCCTTTTCCTCCTGTCATTGTCCTGGACAGGCCTGAAAGAGTATCCGACATAGTTTATCTCCTCTTCTCTCATGTTTTTAAGCTTCCCAAAGTCCCTTGCGATTATGGATGCGATGTTCTCATCTGACTCATAAGCATCTCTTTGGGTGAACGGCTGGCTCAGCAGGATCACATTGCCGTGCTTATAACATTTCCTTGATGCGACAGCGCCTGTCTTGTCGCCCTTGAAGAAATCTCCTGGAGTTATCCTTACTCTCAGCTCTATGCTGTCCTGATCAGGATCAAGATCAAGTATCCTCTGGACAAGGCCCCTTGGATTATAGACTTGCCTTAGGTTCAGTCTGCTTATCTCTGCTTCTGTCCTTTCCTTAAAAAATGATTTTCTTATTGCCATAACTACGTGATATTACCCATGCATATTAATTATTGTGGTGATAAGCTTTACCACAA
>JAPLZS010000002.1:8445-11095 GCA_026394915.1 Candidatus Woesearchaeota archaeon
ATGGATATCAAAATATTAGAGGACTCTGGCCTCACAAACACAGAATCCAGGGTATATTTAATGCTTTTGAAATCAGGAAGCTCTCTTGCAGGCAGGATAACCCAGGAGACAGGCATACACAGGAGATCTGTCTATGATGCGCTTGAAAGGCTGATTGAAAAAGGCCTTGTCTCTTACATAAAGACCAATAACAGGAAGCATTTCCAGGCAGAGGATCCAAAAAGGCTTGCAGACATACTCAAGGAAAAAGAGAATACATTATCCATCATCATGCCGGAGCTTGAGGCAATGAGGAACTTTATTCCAGAGGCAAAAGAGACTGCATTCTACAAGGGAAAATTCGCTCTTAGGGCAATATTCAATGACCAGATTGATGAAGGGAAAGAGATACTTGTAGTAGGAGGATCAGAGAATGTGAATGAGATAATGGGGTATTATTTCATGCATTATGACAAGGAGAGGAAGAAAAAAGGGATAAAAGTCAGGATAATATTCAGGGAATCTGCAAGAGAGACAGATTATGTCAAGACAATCCCTCTTGCTGACATAAGGTTCCTGCCAGACAAGAGCTCTTCTCCGCTTGCGATAAATATTTATGGAGACAAGACTGCCATGATATTGTGGACCCAGGAGCCGATAGGGATATTAATAAAAGAAAAGACAGTTGCAGAAGGGTACAGGAGATACTTTGAAGTGCTGTGGGAGAACGCAAAAAAATGAGAATGCTCATAATAGCAAATGCTGTATCAGGCAAAGGCGTTGCATACAAGGTGATGCCAAGACTGAAGGATTTCTTTGAGAAGAATCATGTTTCTGCTGAATTTTACATTACAAAAAAACAGAGAGATGCGATAGGCGTTGCAAAAAAGGCCGCAAAATCAGGAAAATATGATGTGATATCTGCTTCTGGAGGGGACGGAACAGTCAACGAAGTGATAAATGGGATAATGCTGTCAGGAAGATCAAAAAAACAGAAGTTTGCTATAATACCCATTGGAACAGAGAATGTGCTTGCCAAGGAGACAGGCATCTATTTTAATCCTATGGACGCAGCAAAGCTTATAGTCGCAGGAAAGACAATGAAAATAGACATAGGCAGGGCAGGAAAAAGGTATTTTGTGCTGATGGCAGGCATTGGCTTTGACGCCCATGTTGCAACAAAAGTGCAGCCATTGCTGAAGAGGATGATAGGAAGCGCTGCTTATTCATTTGCTGCATGGAACGAGCTTTTCAGCTACAGGCACTCTGATATAACTGTGAGGATAGATGGGAAAAAGACTGTGAAAGGAAGCTTTGTAGTGATAGGAAACACAAAACTGTACGGCGCAAAGCTGAAGATAGCTTCAAAGGCCAGCATAAAAGACGGGCTTCTTGATGTGTGCATATTCAAAGGGAAGGATCTTATCAGCTTTTTCAGGTATGCTCTTGGGACACTGACAGCGCAGCACACAAGATTCTCTGACATAGAATATCTCAAGGCAAAGAATATCAGGGTCAGCTCAAGGCCGAAAGTCCTCTGTCACGTTGACTGCGAGGTCATAGGAAAGACGCCGATAGAAGTGAGTGTTGTGCCGAAAGCAATAAATCTTATTGTTCCCTGAAACTGATTGTTCTTTTAACTTTATTGCTCCATGAGGTTTACTGCTCTTTCAGTATATTCTCAATCTCTTCTTTTGATACAGCGTCAACATTCGAGAACAGTATTTTCAGGCTGGACCCTATCTTTGATTTCTCGACAACAAGCTCATGCGTCATTGGATACACGACCCAGCGTTTCTCTGACTTTGAGAATGGATTTATGAAATTGACGCTGAAGTTCTTCTTGAAGCCCGCAATCTTATCCCAATGCCTGACAATCGCGTCAAAGTTTGCTTTTGTATTGTAAACAACTAAAGAGCACATCTCATAAGGCTTGAGCTTCTCGATTGTCTTGCTGATATCTTTTTCATCAATGAAAGGCTCCACGATATACGCATGTCTTCCGCCATCAACAAGATTGGCTATTATGATATCCTCCCCTTTCTTGTGTTCAACATCGATTATTCTCCTGAGTATGAGATCCTTGTTCTTGATGAACCTTATCATCCACTCAGCAAGATATTCTGTCGGGTCTGCTATATTCTCACCTTTTTTGACTGCTTTTTCGCTTATATGGCTTTTTTTCCTGGATTTATTAAGTTTATTGTTTGGATTCTTGTTTGAGACAAAGATTAATAAATGATTTCTGAATATGATGGTTTGATACTGCATGAAAAAAGAGGATATAAAAGACAAAGATATAGAAAAAATCATAGGAATTCTGAAGAAAGAGACAAAAAAATTTACCAATACCATAGTCAATGATGTGTCAGACAGGCCTTTTGATGTGCTGATCTCCTGCCTGCTGAGCCTGAGGACAAAGGATGCGACGACAGCAGGAGCATACAAGAGATTGTTCAGTCTAGCAAAGACTCCAGAAGGCATGCTGAAGCTTGATGTGAAAAAGATAGAGAAGGCAATCTATCCAGTAGGATTCTACAGGACAAAGGCAAAGAGGATAAAAGAGATAAGCAAAACTCTGCTGGAAGAATATCATGGCAAGGTTCCTGATGAGATGGAAGAGCTGCTCAAGCTAAAAGGAGTTGGAAGGAAAACAGCAAACATTGTGCTG
>JAPLZS010000183.1 GCA_026394915.1 Candidatus Woesearchaeota archaeon
ATTGATCCTAAAATGGAAAAATTCAAGTTCCTTCAGCATACAGCAGATGCGAAAATGCAGGCCTTTGGCAGGGACATGGAAGAGGCTTTCTCGAATGCTGCCCTTGGCATGTTCTCTTTGATGACAGAGACTGACAAGATAGAGAAGAAGATAGAAAAAAAGATTTCTGTCAAAGGAAAAGACAAGAAAGCGTTGTTGTACAACTGGCTTGAAGAGCTTCTTTTTCTGTTAGACTCAGAAACTTTCTTCCTGAACAGCATAAAGAAGATCGAGATAAAGGGAGATTCATTGAAGGCAGTCATATCAGGAGACAAGGCATCTATAAAGTACAATACCCATGGAGAGGTCAAGGCAGTGACCTATAATGAGATGAAAATAAAAGAGGATAAAGGAAGCAGCGGAAAGAAAGGCAGGATAACCCTGCAGGTTGTGCTGGACCTATAATATATGGCCCTCATTCTGCATCTTTCGTAATCGTTTGGTTACATAATTCAGTCTAATTATAACTATTCTTAAGTACTCAAAAACCGAAAAATTTATATACTAGGCATACTACTTCTGAGTAGAAATAGTTAGTTTGGGGGAGTTACGACGATATACAAAGAGTATATCGGCTAATATCACACAAGAGTCATAATCACCTCTTTTTCCCCATCAGGCGCCTTCGGGCGCTTGCTGGGGTTTATACTCACATTAAAATGAGCTAATAAATACTAATTCTAAAGGAGATTATGATGGCTATTTCAGTTAATTTTTTATAAGCTTCTCTATCACTCAATCAGATGATAATCGGATTGGTGGGAAAGCCCTCAGCAGGAAAGAGCACATTCTTCAAGGCAGCAACATTGGCAGAGGTGGAGATAGCAGATTATCCATTCACCACAATAAAGCCGAATTCCGGAGTTGGCTATGTCAAGGTGGAGTGCGCAGAGAAGTTCTTCAAGGTCAAGTGCAATCCAAGGACAGGCTACTGCATAAATGGCGTAAGGTTTGTTCCAGTGCAGATGATTGATGTTGCAGGCCTTGTTCCTGATGCTCACCTGGGAAAAGGAAGAGGCAACCAGTTCCTTGATGATCTCAGGCAGGCAGATGCGCTGATCCATGTTGTTGATATCTCAGGAAGCCTGAATGCGCATGGAGAGCAGATCGAAACAGGCTCTTATGATCCTGCAAAAGACATAAGATTCCTTGAAGTAGAGATAGACATGTGGTATCTCGGAATAATAAAGAAGAACTGGGACAAGTTCGCAAGGACAATACAGCAGGAGAAGCAGGACATTGTGAAGGCATTGGCAGCCCAGCTCTCTGGATTGAAAGTCACAGAGGAGATGGTCAAGGATGTCATAGAGAGGATGAAGCTTGACAAGGGAAATGTCTCTGCCTGGACAGACCAGAATCTCCTGGACATTGCGACAGAATTCAGGAAAAGGACAAAGCCCATGATAATAGCTGCAAATAAGATAGATGTTCAAGGAGCAAAGGAGAAGTTTGACAATGTCGTGAAGGAATTCCCTCATCTCACAATAATCCCATGCTCAGCAGAATCAGAGCTTGCCTTGAGAGAGGCTGCAAAGAAAGGGCTTATCGATTATATTCCTGGAGAATCAGATTTCACGATAAAAGAGAATTCAAATCTCAATGATATCCAGAAGAATGCGCTTGAATTCATAAGGAAGAACATACTTCAGAAGAATATCTCAACAGGAGTGCAGCAGATACTGAATGATTCAGTCTTTGGCGTGCTGAAATATATTGCGATATTCCCAGGGGGCTTGAACAAGCTTGCTGACCAGTATGGCAATGTGCTGCCAGACTGCTTCCTCCTTCCGCCTGGCTCGACTGCGCTTGACTTCGCTTTTACGATCCACACAGACCTCGGCAAGGGATTCATACGGGCAATAGATGTCAAGACAAGGAAGACAGTAGGAAAAGAGCACATGCTCAAGAGCGGAGATGTTGTGGAGATTGTAAGCAGCAAATGAAAAAGGAGGAATGAAAGAATACAGATGAAAATTGATTTATTCAGCCTTTTCTGAAGGAAAATAACAACAATATTTATATATAAGTTACTATCCCTAAGTAGATACGTCATTAGAACAAAAATTAGATATTGATGAAAATGGGGGTCTTCTAAGCAGGATTACTAATAAAATAAAAAAGTCTGTTGCAATTAAAGCAGCAACCTATGGTTTAGCTTGTGCTTTAGCTTTTGGGCTGTCTTATAATGTAGGATATAACATGGAGAAAAAAGCAAGCAAGATTGCTTTTGCATCAACTAGGGATGGAAAT
>JAPLZS010000104.1 GCA_026394915.1 Candidatus Woesearchaeota archaeon
TTGTGGCTGGTCAAGAGGATTCTGGAAAACTCCGCGAGGGGGGGGGCGATCCGGAAGAGGAATGCCCCTCGGCAACCTGACTTCGCAGTTCTTTGCCAATGTTTACCTGAATGAGCTGGATTATTTTGTGAAATATAAACTGAAAGCTAAGTATTATATCAGATATGTTGATGATTTTGTAATCCTTTGCAATTCAAGAGAGAAACTTGAAGAGCATAAAACTGAGATTGACTGCTTCTTAAAGAAAAGATTGGGTTTGCAGACGCATTCTGGCAAGTCAAAAATATTTCCCTTGTGCAGAGGCGCTGCTTTTCTTGGATTCAGGATATTCTATCATCACAAGCTGCTGAAAAAGAGCAACCTAAGCAAATTCAGGAGAAGATTATCAGAGCTGTGTCTGGATTTTGATGCTGGGAAGATAGATTATAATGCGATTTATGACTTTATGGAAGGCTGGACTGCTTATAGCAGTCATGCAAACATGTATATTATCAGAAAAAAGCTGATGAAGCCAATCAAAGAAAGATTTAAAGAGGAAATCTCAACTAAAGAGTTTAATAGATTTCTAAAATCAGAATAGAGTCAAATCTCGATTATCTTCCCTTTCTTTCCTACGTTTATCACTCTTGTCCTGCCTATCTTCTCCTCTATGCCTTCTGCTTCGTGCACGTGGCTGCAGAGCAGGATGTCCGGACGGAATTTATCTATCGCCTTCTTCACTCCGTCGCTGCCTGGAACGAATTTTGAGAACTTCTCCATCTTTGAATCAGATGGATGCACATGAGTGACCATTATTGTCTTGTTCAGGCCCTTTATTGTGTCATGGCCTTTCTTAAGGAGATCATAGATGTCTTTCTCGCTTATCTGGTTAATGCCTATATTTGCTCCGCCTGCCCCAAATATGCCCACATCCTTGTATTGCACAGAATAGCCGTGTATATTTTTCACACCATAAAGCTCTGCTAAGAAATCAGCAGTAGCAAGGCTTTCATGATTTCCTGGTATAAGAAGGACCTTCTTGTGCTTCTTCACAAAAGGCCCTACAATCCCTTCTGTGCTCTGGTCAAAAAAAGTAAGGTCGCCGCAGAGTATGACCAAGTCTACATTCTCTTTCTCTGCCCGGTCTGCCAGCTTCTTTGCCAGGCCAACATCACCATGGATGTCTCCAGATGCGAGGATCTTGAGCTTTTTATGATCTTCTTCCTTTGATTGTTCTTTTTCTGCCATGTTTTTTATATAATCCTCATATAATTATAAATTTACCTATTCATTATAATCGGTTTTCCCTGCGAGAGATTGATTATTGTCGATGGTTTTCCTGCTTTCTCCCCTTCATAGACAATGAAATCAACCCCTTCTGCAATATCCTGATTCACGTCTTTCTCTGAGACCATGAACTGCTTTCCTGCCTCATTAACGCTTGTTGTTACAACAGGAACATTTGCCTGCTTCACAATATTGCTGAACCAGTTCTTGGGTATCCTTACACCAATCAGTTCTGAACCCGCATTTACCTCCTTTGCAACGCATTTCTTTCTGTCTTTCTTAATTTTTAGTATCAGTGTGTAAGGCCCAGGCAGCTTTTTCAGCCACTTCTTTGCCTCTTTTCCAAGAATGCAATTGTCAGAAATCCATTTCTTTGATGGAGCAATGACTGAGAAGGGATTTGTTGGCCTCTTCTTAAGCTCTCTTATTCTCCTGACAGCCCCGCTGTCTTCTGCATTGCAGCCAATGCCATATATTGTGTCAGTAGGATATATGAAGACTGCACCTTTCAGTATCAATTTGAGATAGTTTTCTTTATCTGCTAAAAAATCCTTCTTGCTTAGTACTTTCATAGAAATAGATATATCCATTTTATTTATAAAGTTGATGAAATAAGAGAAGCAGCACCTTTGCTATATCCTAATTTGAAGCGATGGAGGCAAAGGCTAGGTTTAAAAACCGAGTTTACGAGGTCTTTTAACTAAGAAAATCCGCAGATTTTCTGTTGAGGATTAGTCATCAACACTAAAAAATCTATCAAATGTATTATGTAGAAAAGAAATAGAGGCCCCTTCTCGGGGCAGAGGTGTTTTGGCTAGGCATAAA
>JAPLZS010000123.1:0-991 GCA_026394915.1 Candidatus Woesearchaeota archaeon
AGTATAAGATCTATAGTATAAAATCTATAAAACAGAATATTCTGCTCAATCGGTCACTTAAGTCGATCACTTAAGTCTTACCCTGTTAGTCAGCCCCTGCCTCTCTCTCACGACAAGGTTTTTCATCTCTAATTTTGACAATGCCCTTGTCACTGCGACCTTGCCCATGCCTGTCTTCTTCACGATATTGTTCTGGAGCATATCTCCGTTTGAATCCCTCAGCGCAGAGAAGATAGTCTTCTCATCCGTTTTCAGGAGAGGTATCACAAGCCTGTATTTTTCAGTATCATGATGGCCCTCTGGCCTGATTTCCTTCCTTTCTTTCTGCCCCAGTATAGCAGAGGTTATCTGCTCTGAATTATAGAAGATGTACAGCGTAAGCGCTCCGACGAGGAATGACGAGACTATGAGCAGCAAAACCTCTGACATTGAATAATAGTTCGGCGTCTGCGCAGTGACCTCCTGTCCGCTCTCAAGGATTATCTGTATGGGCTGCGGCGCGAACAATTTGTCGAAGATTATGAGAAGAGAGACTATCAAAAAGACAATAGAGATTATAAGCTTGAATCTTTTCATCAGGCATTTATTTTTATCGCATTATATAAATGTTTCCATGGCGTTTCATTGCTGTTTCATGAATATGAAACCAGTTACAGAAAGATTTATATGCTGTTTCACATTTGCATATATCATGGAAAAGATAAAGATTAACAAAGCCAAAAACAGGCCCGGCAAGGCTGACAAGGAAGCGAGCAACAACAGAAAAAGACTGTATCTATTCCTGAAAGTTATTTCGCTGGCATTCATCGTGATATTCTGCATAATGCTCATCTTCGGGATCATTAGATGGTATGATTTCAAGTCAAGCCACAACTCTTATCCTATGCAGCAATCCCAGATTGACATGGCAAGGAATGCAGTCTCTGCAGACCTGGACAGCGCAGGCGATAATATCTCTGATTATGATGTCAGGATATCTGATGATGTCAGA
>JAPLZS010000123.1:1031-1613 GCA_026394915.1 Candidatus Woesearchaeota archaeon
AGGTTTCATTGAACAGCAATCCAAATGTTAAGAATCCAGATATCAAGGATAGAGAGTCAGAAGAGCAGATGTATCTGATAGACGCAGGATCAGGAGAGATATTGATGCATTCAAAGACAATGTTCTATGATGGGATGCAGAGTCCGCGCATGGAGTCTCCAATGGGATCTCCAAAACACCGGGGATTTCTGCCGGATTTTAATTTCATGATGCTCATGCATCCAGACAGGTGGTCAAGATAAAAAACACAAAAGACATAAAGAAAATAAAAAAGCCCATAATCCAGCTGGAGAATGTCTGGAAGATCTATCAATTAGGGAATGTGCAGGTGGAGGCATTGAGAGGAGTGGATATTGATATCAATATTGGGGAGTTTGTCTCAATAACAGGCCCGTCAGGCTCTGGCAAGAGCACCATGATGAACATGGTCGGAGCATTGGACATCCCTACAAAGGGGACGATCTATCTTGACGGCAAGGACATCTCCAAGCTGGGCGAATCAGACCTTGCGCTCATCAGAGGTAAGAAGATAGGATTTGTATTCCAGACATTCAATCTGATATCGACCCTTACAGCGCTTGA
>JAPLZS010000123.1:1632-1979 GCA_026394915.1 Candidatus Woesearchaeota archaeon
AATCAAGGCTCTTGAATCAGTTGACCTTAAAGACAGGATGTTCCATAAGCCGAAAGAGCTGTCAGGAGGCCAGCAGCAGAGAGTTGCGATTGCAAGGGCGCTTGCAGGAGACCCAGATGTGATACTCGCTGACGAGCCGACAGGAAACCTTGACAGCAAGACAGGAAAGAGCATAATGGATATCTTCAGCAGCCTGCATAAGAAAGGGAAGACAATCGTGCTCATAACCCATGATGTCAATCTGGTGAATTATGGAGATAGGATCATAAGGCTGATGGACGGCCAGGTTGTAGGAAAGATGAGAGAGGTGAAGGAAGCGTAATACGCAAAAAAGAGCAAGATCCATA
>JAPLZS010000123.1:1998-3397 GCA_026394915.1 Candidatus Woesearchaeota archaeon
GATCCATAATACTAAGATTCATAAGACTAATAAATGACCGATAACTGAATAATAAAGATAATTGAATACTAAAGAATGATTAAGGCAAGAAGCATATAAGAAGCATAAGAGGTGTAGAATAATGCATAAAATAATGAAAAAATTCAATGAAGAAACTGAAAATAGAAAAATAGGGTCTTTGATGTGCGTATTGGTGATGTTAGGCGCTTTGGTCGTTTTGGCTGCAGTGCAGAGCACGCCTGCTTTGGGCGTCTTGTACGTGATAGATTACACAAATTCATCCACAACCTCAATGGGCCTTTCTTCTGTCACGAGAATGAGCCAGGCAAACTCTATCTCAGAAGCAGCTTATTTTGAGCTCCGCACGCTGCAATATGATCCATTCCCTGTCAATCCAGGCGAATGGTTTGATCTCTGGGTAAAAGTCCAGAATGTGGGCAATGAGGATGCAACCAACACAACGTTCCAATTGGTCGAGGAATATCCTTTCTCGCTTTCATCTTCTGACTCACCTGTCAAATATTACGGGATCATACCTGGTGTTGCAAGCGCTTTCAAGAACAAGCTTGCAGGAGACACAACCATACAGGCCAACCAGGTCATACTGAAATACAGGGTGAAAGTGGCAGACAATGCTCCTGAAGGAGATGCTGTAATAAAGATAAGGGCAATGGCAGGGAACAAGCAGGGAGACTGGTTCCCATTTGACCTTCTGATATCTGTGGCGAATACAAAGACAGATTTTGATGTGATAACCCAGGATTCAACAACACAGGGAACATCATTTGCAATAGCGAACACAGGCCAGAACACAGCGACTGCAGTCATAGTCTCTATAGAGCCGATGCAAGGCATGAACGCCACAGGTTCCACATCATCGATACTCGGGAATCTTGCAGCGGGCGATTATACAACTGTCAGTTTTCAGATCAGCAGCATGGCAGGCAATAGGACTGCATCAGGAAGCGCAGGAAGCAGGACGCAGACTAATCCTAACAGCTTCAACAGAAGCAGCCTACAGCAGCCCGGCAATTTTACACGCCAGCCTAATCAGGTGACGATGAAGATAACTTACACAGACACTGCAGGAATAAGGAACACTGTAGAAAAGACTGTTCAGCTCAGTTCTGCTGGCCAGAGATCAGCAAGCGCATTCAGCACAGGTACAAGAACGCAGAGCGCCGGCCTGCCAGGTTATTTATATCTTTTGATCGGAGTGATACTCGGCGTGCTGATCGTTTATATCTATCACAAGATGAAGCAAAGGAAGAAAAAGCAGTAAGGAGGAGAAATGAAGCTCTCCAAGATACTTAAGCTTTCCTTCAATATGCTTGTGCATAGCAGGCTTAGGAGCTGGCTGACCATCATTGGAATCTTCATCGGCGTTGCAGCAGTAGTG
>JAPLZS010000196.1 GCA_026394915.1 Candidatus Woesearchaeota archaeon
GGATGGCAAACCAGAAGTATCTGAAGAGGAAGGCTATTGCAGAGAAAGTTGCAGACAGGACGCATACCTCTTCAAGGAGGGCGCTGCAGGACACACTGCCTTATCTCCAGCAGATATTCAGGAACAGCAAGGAGAAGGGGAAGACGATTGCTGAAAGCATTGCAGACGAGCTTGACCTCAGTGAAGAAGAGGTTGAGTGGCTGAGGAAGTGAATATCTCTTTTCTATTTTTTATGTTTTTTCTACGTAAATATCAGAAATAAAGCAGAAAACTCTTACTTTTACGTAAATATTATCCAGTATCCGGAAAACTTCCGTAATCTTCGCAAAATATTCGGAAAAATCCCAGAACAAGTTAAAAACACCCAAGACATATTGTTTTAGGCATGTTCAGCATATTCACTAGTAACAAAAGCAAGGGGCCTGGAAAACAGGAAAGTAGCAAATACAAGCACTCAACAGATTATAATGTGATAAAACATCTGAACAGCTGGACTTCTATCAATCCGAGCTATGGCTGCGTGTGGGACTGTGCTTACTGCGTGCAGGAAAAAGACAATTGGTATGTCAGGAACGGAATTGTCAAAGAGTTCAGCCCAAAAAGAACTCTTGATGCGATTGTCAATGATAAGTTCATCTCAAAAGGCCAGCAGCCATTGGCATTGTTCAATTTCTCTGATCCTTTCCTTCCTCAGAACAGAGAAGACCTTGTTGAGATACTTCAAGGACTTGACAAGATGAAATATCATAACATAGTCGGCCTCATAACAAAAACCCTTCCTGACAAAAGCACATTGAAGGCAGTGAAGAACCTGAAGAACCTTAAACCTGTCGTAATAGTGTCATATGCAAACCTTATGCCTAAAGATGTTGAAAGAGCTTCAAAGGAGAAAAGGGTTGAGCTGATAAAGATGTCAAGTAAGATAGGAATTCCCACTCTTGTCTATATGAGGCCGCTTGTCAAGGAATGGATATCTGAGAAAAGCATTGAGGAATTCGCTGATAATGTAACTCCCTATGCAGACGGAATTGTGATCTCTGGCTTGATCTATACAGATGAGATAAAGCAGAAGCTTGCAAAACGGAGAGTCCCTCTTCCAGATATGTCTCCGAACGGAGAAAAACATCTTGATTATGGGACGCTTGAGACTGCAAAGAGAGTGATACTCTCTGTAAAGAAAGACATGCCCATATTCACAAGCACCTCATGCGGAGTGAGTTATGTCTATGGAATCCCCTGCTACAATGGTTATGGTGCGTTGAGAGCCAGAGAATCAGGAAAAGGATGCTGCAAGCATACCTGCTATGAGAAGCAGAGAGATGTCTGCATGGACTCTTATAAGCTTTCAGGAAGGGCATTTAAGCACATGATGGAGCATCTAAGCATAGAGCATATTGATTTTGACATAAGAAAAGGTTATGTTGACTTATATGGTGATGTTTCATGGCTCAACCAGCTTTATCTAAGGCACAATACCTCTCACTGGATGTTCAATAATCAGCACAAGAAGACCCTATTTGAAAAAGTGGTGAGCAAGATAAGGGACTGACAGAGCAATATTAATAAAATCATTATGATAATCTCATATTATGAGATACATAATCGAGCATCTTGACAAGAAGCTGTATAAATGGAGCGAGATAGAGTACAAGCATGCTTCTTCTATTGTCGGTAAAAAGAATATCATATTCACAAACCTTAACAAGACTCAGTCAGAAAAGCTGAAGTCTTTTGGAGAAGTCACAAAACAAAGAGCAGAAAAGGTATGCTTAGGCAGAGTATGTGTCCTTGATCCTCTTGCAGAGAAGATTCTCACGCCACAGGAAGCGAAGGAGTTCGATTATCTTGTATTTGGAGGCCTGCTCGGAGACTTTGAGATAGATGCAAAGACAAAGAAGCTCATCACATTCAAGGCAGAAAGGAGAAACCTTGGAAAAAAAGAGATGCCGACTGACACTGCTGTCCTGTGCGTGAAGATGATAGCAGACAGAATTCCATTCGATAAGATAAAATTCCAAGATGGTTTAGATGTTGATATAACTGATGAAGAGAGCATAAGCCTGGATTACAGATATATAATACTCAATGGAAAGCCATCAATCTCTGATGATCTTGTGAAATATCTCAAGAAGAGGAAGCATTTCTGAGGTATAAAAATAAGCCACTGGACACTAGACACAGATGCGCGAAAGGTTTATATTATAGTCCCCCTCACTGCTGTTAATGGACTCAGAAAAAGCATTGATCGTATTTCAGGGGAAGAATATAAGGAGACTTTGGTATAATGATGAATGGTTTTTCTCAGTTATAGATGTTGTTGAAGCTCTTACTGATAGCGGCAATCCACGCAACTACTGGAATATGCTCAAAGCTAGGGAATCAGAGCATGGGATTGAACTGTACACATATTGTGTACAGTTGAAGCTGCCAAGCCCAGATGGCAAAATGAGGCTCACAGATTGCGCTAACACTAAGTCTTTATTCAGGATTGTTCAGTCAATCCCATCAAGGAAAGCAGAGCCATTCAAGCTATGGCTTGCAAAGGTAGGATATGAACGCGTTCAGGAAATAGAAAATCCTGAACTGGCTCAGAAACGTATGAAAGAGCTATACAAAACAAAGGGCTATTCTGATGACTGGATTGAGAAAAGAGTCAGAGGAATAGCTATAAGGCAGGAGCTTACAGATGAATGGAAACAGA
>JAPLZS010000008.1:0-1150 GCA_026394915.1 Candidatus Woesearchaeota archaeon
GCAGAATACCTTGACCCTGAGCTGATGAAGGCTTCTTATGGCTTGAACCTTGCTGATCTATTCAGCTACCTTAAATCAACATCTGCAACAGATGTCTATAAGGATTTCTACAGCAATGGCTCAAAAGATGCAATATACAACTTTGTTGACGAGCCTTTGAGCTATGCAAAGCTCCAGAAGATACAGACCATGACAAAGATCGCAAGATATTCAGGTTATATGGGCGAAACAGAGTACTGCGGCCATGAGCTGCTTGATGCAGACACAAAGGAGAAATGGCACCTGATAAGGAACATGGCTCATGTGTTGATCATGACAATGATAAGGTATGATGTAGCCCTGCAGTGAATTCTTGGAATTATCCATATATACCTATGCAATGATAGGATTATATATTATGCGAAGATTAGGCCAGTTTCCGACCTTATATATAGGCTGATATATGCTACTCCTGATAAATAACAAAAACTTTATATAGTATTGGTGTTTTATAAGCGTATTCGGGTGGTTACTATCGGAAAAACAACAATATTGCTATTGATATCAGTCTTTTTGGTCTCTATTCTTGCAAATATTGCGCATGCTGAGCCTCGCCTTATGGTCCAGGACTTTGAGCTAAAGTCAGTGGATGTTGATAATGAAGATGAAGTCAAGCCTGCAGAAGTTCTCACAATAAGCTTCAGTGTTGTGAACACGGCAAATGAGACATTCGAGAACATTCAGACAGACATGTGGTTTGAGAAGAGCAGCAGCGTGAAGCTTCATGACAACAATGATGACATAATAAGGCCATCATTTGACCTGAATGACATTGACGCAGGGGACGACAAGAGCGTTGATTATGACCTTACAATACCCTGGGACGTAAAAAACGGAGAGAGGTATGAGATAATCGTCAGGATGAAAGGAAGGAACTCAACCAGCAACATGATACAGACATTCCAGGAGACCATCGGATCATTCAAGATAGTGAAAGAGAATACAGAGCTTTACCTGAATGCGTCGTTTAACCCTTTAAGGGTCACATGCGGAGATGATGCAGACCTACATATTGCGGTAAGGGATATAGGAGGGAATGATGAGAGCGGAGTCAACCTGACTGCAGTGAACAAGGTGATAGGGATTGAGATAAGGGAACTCTTTGACATGA
>JAPLZS010000008.1:1265-1726 GCA_026394915.1 Candidatus Woesearchaeota archaeon
CATTCACTGTGAACAAAAACATGAATCCCGGCAAGTATGAGCTTACTGTCAGGGCAGATTATGACGGCGGATACAAGGAGGCATTGCAGACAATAAACATGACAGTCGACTGCGTGCCTGCACAGGTCCAGCCTACACAACCGACACAGCCATCCAATCCAAGCAATAACCAGAGCCAGACACAGCCTGTAAACCCAGGCAATTCAGGAACACAGCCTGGCACAACTATGCCTGTGCAGCCGGCTGCAACAGCAAAAAAGACAACTGACATGACACAGCTCATCATAATCATAGTCGCAGGAGAGGTCGCAATAATTCTGATCGTGCTGCTTGTATTCCTTTTGACAAGGAAGAAAAAGAAGCCGCAGCAGAGCCCTCCGATGTACTGATTTTTAATTTATCTTTATATCAAGGCGCAAAAATGACTATAGATGGTTTAGTAAACGAGCAAGGGCCATTGG
>JAPLZS010000009.1 GCA_026394915.1 Candidatus Woesearchaeota archaeon
TCAGATAGCAATAGCAATGCTTGCAGAACTTCCTCTTGAGATTGGAAGGCATCTTGACCTTGAACTTCATGCTTATTTTCCTGGCCAGCTGGACATACCTGTCAGAGAGGTCTGGCCTCTCATCAAAAGCAAGGTCAGCCTGGTGGAACAGCTCCCTTATCCTCTCCTCTGCAATCCTCCTGTGTTCAGAAGGTTTCTGCCAGTATCTGCTTTTCATGCATCATATTGCAATAAAGAAGTTTAAATAGTTTTGGTTAAGAGGCTGATGTGATGCCAAAAAACCGAAAAATATATAAATACCGGAAAACCGGTAGATATCTACCGGAAAACAGGTATACTATGCTAACATCAAAACAAACCAAAATATTTGGCGCTTTCACAGGAAACGCCTTTAAAGAGTATAGCTACAAGGACTTAAAGGAATACTCAAAAAAGAAGTCAAACTCTGTTCTACAGGATGCTGTAAAGAAATTCGTTGAGGAGAAATTCGTAACTGAGAGAAAGATAGGGAAAAACAGGCTATTCAGCCTTAATCACAGGAATGAGAAAGTCTATTCTTACCTTGAGATATTTGCTAATGAACGCTTGGATAACGTCGTTAAAAGGTCAATAGATACCCTTAAACAGGAGATAGACAAATACACCTCATTTTATTCTCTTGTCGTGTTCGGCTCATATGCAGACAAGACCAACAAGAAAAGCTCTGATGTTGATATTGCTGTTATCATTCCTGACAAGACCCAGCAGAAGAATATTGAAGTAGCGATAAAATCAGCAGAGCTTAAATCACTGTCCAAGATGGACATACATATAATAACCTTTGACGAGTTTTTAGAGATGCTGAAAGTGGATTATGAGAACCTTGGGAAGGAGATAGCAAGGAAAAACCTTCCATTGTATAATTCAGCGATATTTTATAAGACAATACAGAGAGGCATACAAAATGGTTTCAAAACTATACCTTGAAAGGGCGCAGAATGAGTTTGAGCTTGCAAGGATCATAATACAGATAACCGGAGATGAAAAGATGCAGAAGGAGGTATTTAAGGTCAGCAGTCCTCTGACTTTCTACAGTGCTGTAATCTCTCACTCTTATTATTGCAGGAGCACAGGAAGACTTACGAGGCCTTCAAGGAATTGGTTGACAAAGGAGAGCTTGATGTCGAGTTATTGATGCTCTATGAAAAAGTCCTTGTCAAGGCCGACAAGCTCCTGGGCATATTCAAGATAGAGAAGAAGAAAAGAGGCGAGTTCACCTACCAGAAGCTGGCCTAGGCCAACAAAGAGCCGGCAGAGGAAAGCCTGGAGAATGCGAAAGAGTTTTTCAGGCATGTTTATAATTTATTAGGAAACACTTAAGAAAGTGGAATGTTATTTATAAAAACAAAATATTAAAATTTTTCCAAACAAACCCAAACTCCGGTTTGTTCACGCCATCTGGAGGCTTATTCTACAAGGTTTCAAATTCGAGCATGTATTGTATGTGTATACCTATCAGAAATCATGCCTCTTATAGAACAATCTTTTTGCAATCTCGACTGTTATCAGGTACACTGCCACAACGCCTACTATTGAAAACAGGATATATGATGGCAGAGGCGAGAATCCGAAGAATCCCCCTATTTTAGTATAAGGCAGCACCCATCCGAATGCCACGCAGATGATGCTGCTTATCAGCAGTTGGGGGCTCGGGCTGCTCTGCAGGAACGGGATCCTCTTTGTCCTTATCACATGTATGACCAATGTCTGTGTTGCGAGAGACTCTATGAACCAGCCTGTTTGGAACATCGCAGGAGAGACCTTGAACACCACAAATAAAATGAAGAAGGTTATTATGTCAAACATGGAGCTTATCGGCCCGAACACAAACATGAACTCCTTTATGAACTTCATGTTCCATCTCTTTGGCTTCTGCTTGAATTCCCTGTCGACATTGTCTGTCGGTATAGTGATCTGCGAGAAATCATAGATGAAATTGTTCAGCAGTATCTGCACAGGCAGCATGGGGAGGAATGGAAGGAACAAGACAGCGACTGCGACAGAGAACATGTTCCCGAAATTAGAGCT
>JAPLZS010000138.1 GCA_026394915.1 Candidatus Woesearchaeota archaeon
GTTCCTAGCGTAGGATATCCCCTGAGTTTTGCATTTGCATGCTTTGTCAGCCAGTTTCTTCGCTATATTGAAGGTGCCGTCGGTGCTGTTGTTGTCCACGACTATTATCTCAAAATTCCTGGAAGACTGATCCCGCAGATGCCTTATGATTGTCTGCAGGTTTTTCTCCTCGTTGTATGCTGGGATTATGACTGATATCTTGTCTATCTTTCCTAGATTCTCTTGAGGATAGTCGCGTAAAAATTTCTTATAGATCCAGTAGATGAATATGATTAGTGGTATCATAGCAAGCAGTATGTAGTCGCCGATTTTGAAGTACTTGAATATCGTGCTGGCAGCTATCCCCGAGTAAAATCCCAAGAGAGTGAACATTATCGCTGAAGACATGTTGAACAGCAGCATCACTATGAAGAATCTCTTGAATGAGACCTTTGTGAACCCAGCTATGATAAGTCCTGGAATCGCAAGACCAGGAGTCAGTTTGAAAAGAGTTATAGATTTCCCGATATGCTTTTTCAGTCCGATCTCCATCTTCTTTATCCTGGATCTATTCATTCCAAAAGTCTCTAAGATACTCTCTACAAAACTAGTCCTTGTGAGTCTTCCAATAAAAAAAAGGATGGTGTCAGGGATCACATTGCCCAGGATGGAGAGGATGAACACAAGGTATATGTTGAATAGCCCAAGAGATGCTGCAAATGCCGCAGTATAAGTTGTTATCGGCCCTTCGATCAGCATCAAGACAAGGAGGAGGATATATCCATGTGTCTGGACCAATGCTGATATCCCTTCTGGACTGAATAGATTGACCATAACGTGCAGGGATAAATGGTGATTAATAAATGTTTTGAGATTTGGATACATCCAGAAAAATCATAAACTTTATAAAAGTAAATCCCATAACATGATATATGCATAAAAAAAGAGCAGTTATAAGCGCAATATTAGTGATTACATCTCAAAGTTCAATGATTTCAAGAATTCCGGCATCCTGCTTGTTGCGCTGAAAGAGATGAGAACTGATCCTGACAAGGGATTCGGACTGTGCAGCCAGCTCACGATCCAGGACTATGCGAATGACTGCTACTCCTCATACCTAAGCGTGGAGATAGAGAACACAAAGGCGAAGTATCTCGGCTATGAGAACATGACAGGCCAGGAGAGGAAGGATGCTGTGATAAACTTCCTAAATGAAGTGACAGAGAAGACAGACAGGGCCTGCGCAATAAGCTTTATGGCAGAAGGCAATGAATGCGCTCAGGTCAATGCAGTGATCGAGCAGCAGAGAAGGAACGTGATGAGTTCTTAGATTACATTTGGAGAATCATTAATTGATATTATCATAATCCCCTCTCATTATAGGTCTCTCTGAAATTATGCACGAATATCTCGATCGTGCGTTCAGATACGCCTGCAGGGCTTATTGATCTTATCGTATCTCTTGCCATCTTCTCAAAAAAGCCGCTGTTGACGAATTCGAAGTCTGCATTAGGGCTGCAGGGAATATCTCCGTTGCTTACTGCATCAGAGATGGCATCTTCGACCTTTGCAAGGACAGCATCGACCCATTTGTAAACAACAGAATTGGGTTCCTCAGAGCCTTTGTTCTGGATTGCGTCGAATAGTTTTCCTTTTCTTGACTCTATATTGATTATGACCTGCTTTCCAGTCAGAAGTGATTTAAACAACTTGTCGAATTTCCCTGCCCCTTGTTCTTCATCAATACGTTTTATCTTATCAACCAATATTCTTTCAAGTTCAATCTCATTTTTTAAATGAGTTATAAGCTTATCATAGTTTGCAGAATTTGCAGCAATCTTGTCAAGTAGATGCAATTCGTTCTTAAGCCTGTAATGGATTGATCTTACTAGATTATACACATATTCATATTTTTTCTCTGCGTGATAAAGAGTTTCTTCAATCCTGTGCAATTTTCTTACTTTATAATCATGATCCACTTCCTGTAAATCAGAGATCAGATCTTCCTCTGATTTCTCTTCTCCGGAGATATCAACAAGCTCTATAGAGATCATATTTCTAAGCTCAGAGAAATTTATAGATTGAGAAAGGAGCATCCTCTCTTTGTCAGGAAAAGAATCAATATAATGATACCATGACCTAAGCACTTTCTCATAATTCTGCACAAGATCTCTTTCAACATGTGTTGTATCTGCAAAAAGCATCCCTGCAAAGAATCTTCCTAAAAAATTCATGAGTGTTCACTCATCATCTGCTTCAGGCTCTTCTTCTGCTGATTTGCCTTTCTTCTTCTTTGCTGCCTTCATCTTCTTTGTGATTGCAATCTTCTTGTGGCACTTTCCGCACTCGAACACATATGAAGGCACGCCTTCAAATGTCTTCCTCACATAAGGCGTTGTGGCTATCTTGACAGAGCCGTCCTCAACAGGCTTGCCCATCTTCGCTTTCCTGCATTTTGGACAGTCCATCTTGCGGGCCCAGGCCATTATCCTGCCCTTCCCTTCATGCGTGGTCCTTCTTGTAAAATAGATACATTCGTCCATCGACTGGGGTTCTTTCAATGCCATATCATCACCTTGTTGTTTTTTGTTTGTTTTTATCTTTATCTTTTCTTAGTTTCCTATTTGTTCCATTTGCTGAAGGCATCTTTCAGATTCTGGTGCCTTTTG
>JAPLZS010000210.1 GCA_026394915.1 Candidatus Woesearchaeota archaeon
ATCCTGCCAGTACATGTTCTTGTCTGCAATCCCAAGAATATCAACAAAATCCTTGTCAAGCCCAAGCTCTTTTATTATCCTTTTCTTCTCCTTTGCATTCTGCTTGTATGCTTCTTCTTTCTTGATTAATTTGCCGTAATCAGGTTTTCCTTCGATGACTTTCTTTATCTCCTCTGTGAAATCAGCCTCTGTCAATGGCTCTCCATTGAAGAAATTTATCCTTACCCAAAAATATTTTTCAGCATGCTTTTTTATCATAGCCTGCGCTTTCTTGCTCAGCAATCCAAATGCCTTGTCTGGCTCATTATTATTTATAGCATCAAGGTCTTTTTTGCTGCTGTTTATGGCATTTGCAATCCTTGCTATGCTCATGTTCTCTGCATTGACAAAAGAGGGTTTTATGGGCTGAGTGAGCGTAGTTATATAATCCTTGAACTCATTCTCTTTGCCTTTCTTTGCAAGGATGTCTCTTAAGCCTTTCTCGATTCTCGGATCAACAACATATGAAATGCCCTCTATGATGTGAGAATATCCCATATGGCCTGAGTCAATATCCAGCACTTCATGGAACATCTTTATTATTTCCTCATTGCTCTTCTTTTTCAGGTCTGTCTTCTTGAACTTCCTGCCAAAGCTCTCAAGCTTCCTGTCGAATATCCTGCTCTTCTTTATTATGCTGTCAAAATAAGAATGATCGTTCATCTGCCTCTGCATGAAGGCCTCGCCTATGTTCCTGAAGTCATTCAGGGAATAGTGGTATTCAAGGAAATCCTTTGTGAAGATGAAAAGATGCTTTATGTGGCCATATCCCAATGATTTATGGGTGTCTATCAAGGCAGATCTCGGGCCTACGCTTATGAAAAGGTTGCATGCATTGAATCCCTGCACATACCATGGCTCTTTTATGAACTCCTCGCATATTTTATCAGTTTTATTCATAATCACTCACCTTGTCTTTCATCTCTCATACCTTTATTATCTCTCCTGTCTTCATATTGATTTTGATCTTGTCGCCTGTCTTGAGCATCCTTGTTCCGTTCTTTGTGCCTATTACACAGGGTATTCCGAACTCCCTGCTCACAATAGCGGCGTGGGAAGTAATGCCCCCTTCATCTGTGATTATTGCCTTTGCCTTCTTTATAAGATGGACAAAGTCAGGCCTTGTCATTGTCGTGACAAGTATCTTTCCTTCTGGGAACCGGTCATTGTGAGGATCAATCACAAGACCTCACCGATAACATTCTTTTTTGCCCTGTTGGCCACAATGCCTTTTATGATATCTGTTTTTATCTTGCTGTTGAATGCCTTGATGATCCTCTTTGCATCATCTCCAACCACAAGTAACTTTTCATCTTTGGTTGTAACATACGCGCTGCACTCAAATCTTGATTTCAATTCTTCTTTAGATATCTTCTTATTATCCAGCAGAAGCTCTTTTATCTCAGGTGTCGTGAAATAATTTATCTCAGTCCAGGAAAGCCTGTTCCTTCTCGCAATCTCATTTAGCAGCAATGCCTGATAATACACAGATCTGATTATCCTTCTCTTCCTCTCATCGATCTGCACGCCCATCTCTTCATATATCCTGAATATGAGCTTTGTCTCTCCGCTCAGCTTGTATCTCTTTGAATATATTGTCTTTTTCTTTCTGAACTCCTCTTTGCCATTCTTCACTTCTTCAATCTCTTTCTTCAGGTCATTTTCTGCCTTGTTCTTTGTCTCTTCTTTCACTCTTTTCAGGAAATAATCCGCATCAAGGCAGTAAGAGCCTGAAAAATTGTTCCTTATCCAGAAATAATCATCAGAATGCTTTCTCAGCTTTGCTGAAAACCTGCTTTTATCATCTTTAAGATAAGATATGCAGAGCTTCAGGAAATCAATGTGCTCTTTATCCATGAAGCTGCGCATCACAGGCGTTGAAAATGTAATCATGACCTCATTTATCTCATTCTCCGGAATCTTCTCTGTTTTTTTCAGCCTTGGCATAAGATATTCTTCTATGAAAGGATCCCCTCCCTCTGGTATGACTGCAACCTCGCAGAAAAGTACAGTAAGGTCATAGAATTCTTTGAAGGTTTCCCATAATCTCCCGTTTTCCAAGCTCTTCAGGTCTGTTTTCTCAAGTTTTTCTGATAATGCAATGATCTTTTTTTCAATCTTCTTCTGTCTCTGAAAAAGCTTGCTTACAGTTTTGCTGTCTTTCTTCATCTTTTCAAGGATCCACAAGAAAATACTGCTTTTTTCTTCTGATTTTGTCTCCTCTCTTATCTTTCCTTTCTCAAGAAGAAGCACGCTGAGGCTATGCACTGGGACATCTATCTGGTTCCTCACTCCTGCAAAGCCGTCCATGAAGTCCATGCACAGCTCAAGATGGCCAGGACACTCTTCTGTCCACCATTCTGAATATTCTATTTCCTTTAAGATTTCGCTTGTTTCTATCATATCTTCCTTATCTCGCCTGTCTTCATGTTTATCTCAATCTTGTCGCCTGTCTTGAGCAGTTTTGTAGCGCTTCTTACCCCCACAATGCACGCTATGCCTAATTCTCTTGACACGATGCCTGCATGCGTTGTGACTCCTCCTTCATCTGTGATTATAGCCTTAGCATGATGCATCAATGGGACAAACTCAGGCCTTGTCATAGTAGTCACAAGTATCTGACCTTTCCTGAAATCTGACTTTGCAGGGTTCAGGATGACATTTACTTCGCCTTTTATAATCTTCTCCTTGCCATATGATGCTATTGTGCCTTTCAGCTCTTTCTCATCTGCTATCGATTCAAAAGCTTCAATTATATCTTCTGCGTCCTTACCTTCAAACAGCACGTCTTCTGTAAGAGGTATGTCTGCCACATGAACACAAAGATCCATCCTTGATTTTATCATCTTCTTTGAAGGGATCCTGCCTGTCCTGAAGAATTCCCTTATCTCCTTTAGATGCACAAAATATATCTCATCAATGGACAATCTCATCTTCTTGGCTATCTGTTTCAGGAATTCATTCTGATAATGCTTGCCTATAAGGTCCAGCTCTTTTCTCTCATCCTGCCAAGTGCTGAGGAGCTGGGTAAGCTCAATCTTATCCTTCATCCCATCGCTTATCCTGACCTCTTCAAGCAGCCTATTCTGGTTATTGACAATCTTCCTGCTGTCAAAGCAAAGTAAGATAACGTTGTTTGAATCCATGGTGTCTGTCTTCTCATGCGATCTTTTCTATCCAGGAAATATTTCCTGTCAAGCACCCTTACCTGGGTATAATCATTGTTTATCCAGAAAAATCTTCTCTGATGCTCTGCAAGCTTTGTTTCGAATTGGCTGCTATTTCTCCTGTTTTTCTTATACAAAAGCAAAAGATTGAGGAAACCTAGTTTTTCTTGCCCTGCAAATGACAGTGTCGGGCTATGTGTTAGCTCAAGGAATATCTTTCTTGCATCCTTTCTATTCTCTTCTCTGAGGAAGTCTTCCCATAAGTCTGTTTCTGTATACACACCTATTCCATCAGTCACCAACGGAGCAGCCATCACTTCATTCAGCCTTTCAAGATATGCAAAGAATGATGATTCCAGCTTCCTGTTATCAAGCTCTGATATCTCTGCTGGATTCGGAAGTTTACTGCACATCTCCAGGAATTCTTCTCTGAGTCTTGCCCATCCGATGACCTTCTTCTTGGCTGTTTTAGGGTCATCATAGAGCTGCTTGTTGTTCTTGTAAGCCTGATTCCAGGATTCGCATTGGCATATGAACTTTTTCTTGTAGATCACGATCTCATAATGATAATATTCCCTGAAATATTTGTTTGTCCTGGTGAATCCAAGCATAGGCCCCTGGGCCAGCATGTATGTGCCCGGCGCAGAGCAGACATACTGCTTCTCCGTCTTAAGTATCCTGATAACTTCTTTCTTATCCATTGATCTTCCTCACAATGCCTTTGTCTGCATCAACTTCGACCATATCACCATCTTTCAGCACCTTTGTTGCAATCTTAGTGCCTATGATGCATGGTATCCTCAATTCTCTTGAGATTATTGCAGCGTGGCAGGTGATACCTCCATCATCTGTGACGATTGCGCTGACTTTCTTCAGTGCAGGAACATGCTCTGGCCTTGTCATCGGAGTTACAAGAACATCGCCTTCCTTCACATTTTTTATATTATCAATCTTCCTCACTATTATGACCCTTCCCTTTGCCTTGCCAAGAGAAGCTGCAATCCCTTTTATTTCATTTACCTCTTCATGCTTCTGCTGGATGCTCTGGAGTATCCGTTTAGATTCCTCACCAGATATGATATTGGAAGGTTTTCCTCCTTCATAGACCCATAATAGGCCCTCATTCCTCTGAACAAGCTGTCTCTCATACATTTTTTTGTTAATCTTGCTGTTCAGCAGTCTTGAGAACTCTTCATAAGTGGAATATTTCAGCAATTCCCTGCTGATCTTCTCCCTTTTCTCTGCTTCCCTCAGGAATTTGTCATCGATGTAAACATGAGTAAGCGTGTATATCTTCCTTATATCCTGCCATATCGCAAAGAGTTCAATCAGTTTAACCATTGAGATTATCTCTTTTGTGAAATGGTATTTCCTCAGTAGCTTTTCTTTCTCTTTCTTGTTTTCCAGATGGAATGCCTTAGGCTTTTGCCTGCTCTCTTTCATCTCTTTGAGCAATTCATCTTCAGTGTATTCTATTGAGCCGGCATAGCTTCCTTTCATCCAGAAGAATCTGTTCATATATCTTTTGATTGCCTGTTTCATATCTTTCTGACTGCTGGTCTTATTCATATTGTAAAGCTCTTCCTTGCTTTCAAACATAAAAGAGGGATCTACAGGCGCAGATAAGACAGACATGACTTTATGCACATCAGCGATATCACTCTTTTCTGAGAATTCTGTCACAATCTTTGTAAAATACCTGTCAGAGCAGAAAATGAATGAGTCAATGAAACCCGGAAAATGCGTCTTTTTCAGCTTATCTTGGTAATCCTCAAAGAGATTGCGCAGTTCCTTGTCATTTAATCTGCTGAAATCAGATTTCCTGATTCTCAACGCATATCTGTAGAACTCTTTAAATCCTTTGTTCCACCTCTTAAAGAAACCAGGGAAGAACTCCTCATTTTTAAGCCCTATCTCAACTATCTTCATCCCTATCCTGTCCTGATCCGGGATCAGGGTTGCCCAATCCATCTGATCATCATGGAAGAACGCAAGGGTGAAATCATATTTATGCTCAAATTCCTTGAATGCGACCGTGAAGCCATATGCGCTGGATTCGATGAAAAAAGGGCATGCATCTATGTGCTCAATGAGCCACTCCTCTGGCCTGTGCTTTGAGATATCTTTGATATTAACCATATGCCCCCTCTTTTGCCTTATAGGATAGCTCTATTTAAAAAGCTTTTTTAGAACTTACTCCTCTGGTTTGCTCTCAAGTTTTATCCTGCTTGCCACGAACATTGCTTTCCTCCTTCTCTTCTGACTCAGTGGTCTCTCTCAGCTCAAATTCCTCATTTGTCATTTTATCACATTCACAATCCCATGATTGGCATTGACCTCTACAATCTGTCCATCTTTCAGAACCTTTGTCGCAATTCCTGTCCCGATGATGCAGGGTATCTTAAGCTCCCTGCTGATTATTGCTGCATGGCTCGTGACTCCGCCCTCATCTGTGACAATAGCGGCTGCTTTTTTCATAGCAGGAACATAATCAGGCAATGTCATGCTTGCTACAAGTATATCCCCTTTCTCAACCTTCCTCATTGCATCTTCAGATGAGAAGCAGACCTTCACCTTGCCGACCACCTTACCAGGAGAAGCGACTGTGCCTGTGAAATTTGATATCCCCTCAAAGGCAGATGAGATCTCCTCTCCTCTCCTTTTTATTGCTGTCCTGCCA
>JAPLZS010000042.1 GCA_026394915.1 Candidatus Woesearchaeota archaeon
ATCTCTTCTTATCATTTTTCTTGCCTGAAATACTCCCTCATATGCTTGTATTTTGAAGGATGGCCGATAAGGTCAAGTATTATCTGATTCATCTTTTCATTAGGCCCGCTTGTTCCGAAATGAGTTGAGTCTGGATGATCGATTATATGCATCCCCTTTGCATGCTGATACACTGCATCCTGCGGAGGGACAAGATTGTCATATCTTCCTGCAGTGACATAGACGGGGATGTAAGGCTCTCCTCTCTTGTTGAGCTTCATCACATTCTGTCTTCCTTTCTCTTTTCTTGTGTCCTCTGGGCTGAGATCTGCAACCATGCCGATAAGCCTTTGGCCGAGCGTATGCGGTTTCATTCCGTGCGGAGTAGGAGCGACTGCATGCACTTCTTTTATACCATATCCTTCTGTTCTCTTGTCTGTTGCAAGATACAATCCCACATTTGCGCCGCTGCTGTGGCCAACATATTTATCATTTCTATTCGAAGCATCTTTTATATGGGCTTTCTTGTGCAGCTTTCCCACCTGCCTCAATGCATCATCTGCAACCCACTCTGGCCCTTTGGAATGCTTTCCGCTGAGAAGATAAGGAAGATAGCCTTGGTCTCTTGCCTGCCTTGCAAGCTTTCTCTGCGAGCCGATGCTCTGGTCAAGCCCGTGCATCATGTATAGCACTGTGCTGTCTGAATTGGGATTCTTCTTGAGATATCTTCCAGTCTGCCAATTAAGATATTTTGAGTCAACATAGCCGACAGTCGTGTCAACTGCATTCTTGGGTATATTTTTCAGGTTTGCTGCAAAACCCTTTATCTTCTGGGTGAGAGTAAGCTTTTCCTTCTTTTCAATCCCCTTGACAGCAGATTCGATAGGTCTTTCAACAGCATCCTTGAATATGTCTCGTGTTGAAGATGGTCTCTCATAAGGCGCCTGTGTCTCGCCCTTTCTCCAGACATATTTCCCGTTCTCATCACGCTCTTGGAAGACCGGAGTGCCCATTGACTCCCTTTTTATCACATCAGAAGGCATCGGCCTCGGCACTGCCTGCTTGACAGGCTTTGGCTCTGGCATAGTACCTGCTTGTTTATACTCACCACTTTTCTCATCAAGAACGTCTGGCTTAGGGATAGGCTTTTCCTTTGAATCATAGGGTTTAGATTTGTTTTTCTTAGAATTGGCAATTACCCTATCATCGATTGCCATCAACATAAGCGTTATTATCATTATGATATATGCCTTGGAATTGTTCTATATATAGTTTTCGTGAAAAACAGCAATAAAAACTATTTCTTCCTTATGTGTTTTGCAGGGAATCCTCCCCAGACCTCATTTGGAGGTATCTCCTTTCCGCACATGCTCCATGGCTCTATTGTCGTGTTCTCTCCTATTGTCGTGCCTGTCTTTATGAAAGTGTTGTGTTTTATGTGCACGCCTTTCTTTATCAGCACTCTGCCGAACACTGTCTGGGCAATAGTATATTCATGGCCGTCAAAATAGCAGTCATTTTCTGCCCTGACATCATCTTCTAATGTGATTGTATCACAGTAGATGTGATCAAATACGCATCCTTTCCCGATGTAGACATTCTTGCCTATCTTGACACCAACCATCTTCAGCAGGATCTTCTTTGGCCAGCAATTAGGCAATATCCTTGCAAGCTCTATTATGGGGCCATTGTAGAATATCCTGGCAACATTCCTTGCTCTCCACCAGTCATTCCCTGCTCCTGCCCTCTTTCCTCCGTATTGTATCTTGAGGTAATTTATGCTCGGGTCTTTCTGGAACTTCCTTATCTTCTCCCTTGCTTCCTTGTAATACTGCTTTGGATCCATATCTAATTTCTTGAAATACTTGTTTATCTGGTCCTGGTCAAGCTTGACCATGAGTTTTGCAGGCTTTCCTACCCAGATCTCTCCTTCTGGGATTTCGTGATCAAGATCTGTGTTGAAGCTGACCATTGAATTCCGGTTTATTACCGCTCCTGGCATCAGAGCAACGAATCCTGCAATCATTGAATTCTCCTTGAGCTCAACTCTTCCTATCGTGAGCTTCTTTCCTTCGAGCTTATGCGACAAAAGCTTTGAGTCTCCTCCGACCAATGCTCCTGCTCCGATGTAAGTGAGCTGAGGGAAGTAAGGATCAAACTTCATGTAATGAGGTATGCATGCATCGTGGCCCACATTGAGGCCGGCTGTCCTAAGCAGCCAGTTCTTGAGATGCATAGGAACCATCCACTGCTGGAGGAAAAATATTGTCTTGCTGTACCACAGCAAAGGCAATGGCCTTACATTGAACTCATTGTCTTTCAATGTGATGGTCACTTTATTCTTTTTTCCTGACTGGATATCTTCTATCGCTTTTTTTATCTGTTCTTTCTGTTTTTTATCCATATCAATCACCTTTGATTGTTCTTTATTATCCTGACCCACCCATGATTGGCATCCACTTCTATAATATCTCCATCTTTAAATATTTTTGTGGCTATTTTTGTTCCTGTTATGCAGGGCTTCTTCATCTCCCTGGCAACAATGGCAGCATGGCATGTTATGCCTCCTTCATCTGTGACAAATGCAGAGGCCTTTGTCATCGCAGATACATAAGATGGAAAAGTCATCTGAGTGACCAGCACATCCCCTTTCTTCACCTTGTCAAGCTCTGAGACAAACCTGACAATCCTTGCAGCACCTCTCGCAATGCCTTTGTACGCTATATTGCCTTTCACTTCCTGCGCTTCTTTTATCTTCTCTTCCCTTATCAGCGGCTCTTCGCTGATATGCATGTTCCCAAGATAAGATGCGAATGTGCAGTCATCTGTGTATCTCTCTGGCTTTCCTTTTATCAGGCTCTGTATCGTGTAATATCTGATTTCTGGGAATGGGATATCATATTTATCTCCTGCTCTTTTCAGCAATGGCCTGGCTAAGAAGATAAGCTCATAGAGAACATCTGTCCTTGATGTCCTGAAGAACACAAGCTCTTTCATCTCCTTGAACAGTTTTTTAAGCTCTTTTGGAATATTCATGCCAGGATGCTTCTTTGCAGGTTTCAGTCCCCTGATAAGGCTTCTTACATCTTCTGCAGTGAAAGGGTCAGAGAATCCGTCTCTTGCTTTCATCCAGCCGAATCTTTTTGATATATTTTCAGCCGATTCTCCTTTTCTCATGGCATCTTCCATGAGGGCACGCATTGTCTTTTTCCCAGGAAAGCTTGCATCGCCGATGAATTTCTCTGTATCTCCTTTGACATATTTATGAACTTCTTTCTCAAGCCTTCTCTTGTACACCTGTTCAAGTCCATGCGTCATCCAGACAAATGCCATGCATATCTTCATCATCTCATAGAATTCTTCAAGCTGTTTTATCGGATCGCCTTTCTTCTTTGAAAGATTTATCATCCGCTTTTTGCCTGACTTGTAAAACTTCTCAAGAGCGCGCGTGACATCAAATATGGACCTCTTTTTCAGGAATCTCTCAAGGTCTTCTACCATGGGATCCCATACATCTTCGCTGTCATAAAAGTATCCCTTCTGGAACAGGATGGCCCTGCACTCGACATTCGGGGCACCGATCTTCTTAAAATCTCTCTTTGTTATGCCATCTTTGAATAGAGAGATCATGAAAGGGCCAAATGGCCTCTGCATCCACTTCTTCCATCTGAAGGACTGTATTTTCTGCTTTATATTCATCTCATTCTCCTCACAATGCCTTTTTCTGCATCAACCTCAACCATGTCGCCATCCTTCAATACTTTTGTGGCAATCTTTGTGCCTATGATGCATGGTATCTTGAGCTCTCTTGAGACTATGGCTGCATGGCTTGTCAGGCCTCCCTGGTCAGTCACTATTGCGCTGGCCTTCTTCATCGCAACAACAAATTCAGGCGAAGTCATTGTCGTTACAAGCACATCCCCTTCCTTCATCCTTGATATTTCTCTCACGCTGAACATCAGGCAAACTCTTCCTTTTGCATGGCCCTTGCTTGCAATGACTCCCCTCATCTCATCTGAATCCTTGACATCAACCTTGAAAAGCCATTCATAATGCTCTTCTGCAGACTTCCTGTCAAGTATCCTATAAGAATAATGGTCATACACAACAACACAGAGCTCTTTCCTATCTTTTATTATCTTCTTCAGTTCATCTGCCCTTTTTGGCAGCTCTGCAATCTCTTCTGGAAAGATATACTTCATGTCCTGGACAGTTATCCCATGCCTTCTGCCAATCTCTGCAATTATAACATCAAGATAGTGCATTCCCACAAGGTTGTATTTCTTCCTTTCATCCTGGAAAAGCATGAATTCATCAGCAATGTCTGACAGCAGGGCAATATCTCCGCTCAATTTCTGCTTATTTATCAGCTCTTTCTTATTTTTCTTTGATTCCTTCACATGATCCTGTATCTCTTTTATCTTCTTGTCAAGATTGATATTCTCCTCAAGCCATCTCTTTATGATGCCTCCGAAATAATCCTCATCAAGATATCGTGTCTCATAATAATTGTTAAGCATCCAGAAATATTCTCTGACATGTTCATGAAGTCTTTTATTTTTGCTGTTCTTGAAGTCATATCCTCCTTCCATTATCTCTTTCCTGCTTTTCTTCATCTCTTTTGCTATCTTCAGGAGATCAATCTCCTCTCGCGCATAGAAAGAGAGCTTTGTTGTAGCGCACAGCACTATCAGGAGATCATTTATCTTTTCTTCAGGGAATCTCTTCTCAAGCTCCTCTTTTATCATCTTCTCTGCGCCGAAATTTACAGGCTCTGCAATCATCCCGGGGCTCCACATCCCAAGATATGCCGTTGTAAACCTGTTGAACAAGTCCATCAGCTTGCTGTCTGACAGGCCAGATACATCTGTCCTGTCAATCTCCTTATGCACTTTCTCAAGCTCTGCTATCCTCTTTTTCCACAATGCAAGAGCCTTCTTCTTATTTTTCTTATCAAGAATGAGTTTCCTCACAAACTCCTTGCCGCGATCCCACAGATCATCAAAGTCATTGAACCAGGTCATCTTGTCTTTCTTAAAGGTCATGACTCCCTTTGGCCAGCACATGCCCAGATCCTTCTTTATCTGCACATACCCTGCGAATGCAGAATAGTGCACAGTCAGGGGAGCGCCGTCATTAGGCCCCCACATGAAGATATTCTTTGATCTGAAGACTTCCATCTTATTCTGAATTCGCCTCCATTGCAGCCATTATGATGAGATTTGTGACAGTTTCAACAGGCGTGCTTCTTCCTAAGATCATCACAGGCTTCCTTATTCCAACAAGAGAGCTTACGCCTATCTTCACATCAGAAAGCTGTATCAGCAGATGGACAGCTATGTTCGCTGCTGTAAGATTAGGGAACACAAGAACATTAGCATCCCCCATTATCTTTGCTCCTGGGCATTTTTTTGCAGCAGCCTTTGGATTCAGCGCAGCATCTGCCTGGTATTCTGCATCGATTATGTAATCAGGCCTCTTTGCCTGCGCTATCTTTGCAGCCTCTAATGTCTTCTGTATTATCGGAGCATCTCCTCCAGAGCCTTTTGTGGAGAAAGATAATAATGTCACCTTTGGTTTGAAACCCAATGATTCTGCGCAGTCTCCTGCATTGACTGCAATCTGAGCAAGCTGCTTGGCATCCGGATCTATGTTCAGGCTTGTGTCAGAGAACAGAAGGACCCTCTTGTTCTTCACATCATCAAATACTATGACTTCAGAGACAAGGCTTGCGCCTTCCTTTGTCTTTATTATCTGCAGAGCAGGCCTCATCAGGTCTGCTGTGGAGCATATTGCACTTCCTGCAACTCCGTCTGCGTAGCCGGTATGGACAAGCATGCATGCAAAGTAATTCACATCCTCGATCATCTTGTTTGCTTGCTCTTCTGTTATGCCTTTTGCCTTCCTCAGCTCAAACAATTCCTTTGCAAGCTTCTGCTTCATCTTTGACTTGTTGA
>JAPLZS010000113.1 GCA_026394915.1 Candidatus Woesearchaeota archaeon
AAGAGTGCAGGAGATATAGAATCCAGAGCTTGCACAGGAAAGGATGAAACAGCTTTATGAGCAGAAAGGATATTCAAAATCATGGATTGACAAGAGGTTAAGGGGCATTGCAGTGAGGCAGGATCTCACTGATGAATGGAAGAAAAGAGGAGTAAGAGAAGGCATGGAATATGCAATACTTACCAATGAGATAAGCAAAGCAGCATTCGACAAGACAATCGAGGAATACAAGGAATTCAAAGGCCTGAAAAAAGAGAATCTCAGGGACCATATGAATGACCTTGAGCTCATCTTCACTATGCTCAGCGAAGCATCAACATCAGAGATCGAGAAAGTGAAAGACCCCAAGACTTTCAATGAGCATAAGAAAGTGTCAAGAGACGGCGGAAGGATAGCAAAAAACGCCAGGCTTGAGCTGGAAAATGAGACAAACAAACGCATAATTTCTGATGAAAATTATCTGGATGAACCAGAGAGCAAGAAAAGAATAGGGCATGGAAAAAAGAGTTTAAAATAAGGTCAATCAAAGGGAAATCCTTAAATACCTCAAGTAAATAATCATTCTTATGCCAAGCACAAGCATATTGTTCGGCCTGATGGCGATGTTCTTCTGGGGCATCTCAAAGGTGATAGCAAAGCCGGCGATAAAGAGGATAGGGCCTTATCATGCATTGTTCTATGAGCATCTTGTTGTGGCAATAGTGCTGTCAATCTGCTGCATCCCGTTTGTTGACATAGCGATTCCAACAGGAAATACACTGCTGCTCCTTATTGCGGCTATAATAATCGGAGCTCTTGCAATATATCTCTTCTTCAAATCAATTGATCAGGGAAAAGTCTCTTTGTCTACTCCAATTGCCCAGTCTTCTGTGATACTCACTGTCGTACTCTCTTTCATATTCTATGGAGAGACTCTCTCCGGCATGCAGCTCATCGCGATAATCCTCCTGATAATCGGAGTGATACTCGTTTCATTCAAATATTCAGAGATAGTGAAGCTTAATTTCAGCAGGACAATCCCAGGAGCAAGGCTTGCACTGCTCACTCTGGTCGGCTGGGGGATATATTTCTTCCTGATAAAGCCCATTGTGATTGCGCTCGGCCCTCTCCTCTCTGTGTGGTATCTTGAGACAGGCATGTCCATACTGATAGCAATCCCTCTGCTGTTCAAAGGAATCAAGAATCCAGGAAAGACAATGATTTATCCTCTCTTCTCAGGCACTTTTGTAGCATTAGGTTCATTGTCATTCAATCTCGGCATAGAGAAGATGGCAGTGTCTTTATTCTATCCTATCGTGAACAGCTCTGTCTTCATAACAGCGATCTGCTCAAGGATTTTCCTCAGGGAAAAGATAGACATAAACCAGAAGATAGCAATATTTTTAATAATACTGGGTTTAGTTCTCATCTCACTATGAAAAAAGCAAGCAGCATGGATGCAAAAAGAAAAAGAAGCAAATCCAAATATAAGCTGGTGTGCTTTGACCTTGACGGCACAATAATCTCAAACATCACGAATTTCTGGGAGATGATATGCAGGGAGTATGGATGCGATCTTGTGAATAAGAAAGAGGTTTTTGATAAGTTCATGAAGAATCTGATAACATATGATGAGTGGGTTGCGCATGATATAGGGATGTGGATAGAGAAAGGCATAAAAAGAGATGATATCATAAGGGTCATAAAGAAAGTCAGGGTGACTCCCGGCGCTATCGAGACAATAAAAGAGCTGAAGAGAAGAGGGATGAAGGTCGCGATAATCTCAGACGGGATTGACATAGCCCTCCATCAGCTTATACCTGAGTACAAGGGACTTTTTGATGATATACTGATAAACAGTCTGAAATTCAAGGACAATGGAGAGGTTGCAGGATGGAAAGCCACAAGATATGGCATTGAGAGAAAACCTGAGGGCATAAGGATGATTGCAAAGAAAGAAGGCATAAGGCTTGAGGAATGCGTCTTTGTGGGAGACGGCTGGAATGATGTACCTGCTGCTGAGATCGTCGGCCTCTCAATCGCATTCAACCCAAGCTCTGAGAAGCTGAGGGAAGTGGCTGATATTATCATAGAGAAGCATGACCTGAGGGAGATACTGAAATATATATTCTAGGGCGTGGCCAGAATATATGAACTGCCACCATAAACTATATAAAATAACCCTCTTTCTGAGATAGTGTTATCAGTTTAATATGATGAGTCTTATAAAATGGATATAAACAAAGAGTTAATGCTGAAAGTGGCAGAGAATGCAAAGCTGAAACTCACAGATGATGAGCTCAAGGAGTTCCTGCCTCAGCTCAAGGAAGTATTAGAATTCTTTTCTCAGATTGACAGAGTTGACACAAAAGGCATTGAAACAAGCGTCCAGCCTGTTGAACTGAAGAACATGCTCAGGGAAGATGAAGAAAGGCCATGCCTGAGCCAGGAAGATGCCCTGAAGAACACAGAGCACAAGAAAGACGGCTATTTCAAAGGGCCCAAGGCGGTGTAAAATGCTCAAGATAGACCTTCATATCCACACAACGCACAGCGGCCACGCATATGCCACTATTTATGAGATAATGAAAGAGGCAAAATCAAAAGGCATGGAGATGATAGCGATAACTGACCACGGGCCGAGCATGGGCTCAACATCAATAGCTCATTTTCTAATAGCAGACAGGTCGCCGAAGACTTATGAAGGCATGGAAGTGCTGTGGGGCTGCGAAGCGAACATAATCAATGGCAAAGGAGATATAGATCTGAATGATGCAGCAATCAAAAAATTGGATATAATCCTTGTCGGTCTGCATATGGGGACGCCTTACAAAGATCTTGGAAAGAAAAAGAACACTGAAGCGATAATAAACTGCTTTAAGAGATATCCAATACACATATTTACGCATCCTGCAACACTCTTCTATGATTATGATGTGGAAAAGGTCTTCCAGGCAGCCTGCGACAATGATATCCTTCTTGAACTTAACATGACAAACCTAGTAAATCTTGACAGGGGCTTCAAGAATATAACACTTGAGAATTTCAGGAAGATAGTTGATGTCACAAAGAAGAACAAAAGGAAGCTGATAATAAATTCAGACACCCATTTCCTTTCAGAGCTTGGGAATGATGACATACTGAGGAAATACTGGGACAAGCTGGGTCTTAATGATACTATCATAATGAACAATTATCCTGATGAGCTCAGGGCATTCATAAAAGGCAAGAATCTGCCAAAATACAGTCCAGAAATCAATAAAAGAAAAAAATGAGAATATAAAAAATGAAGATATCAGAATTCGCCAGGAAAGTGCATAGTGGGGAGATTGATGTAGTCAAGCACACAAAGAAAGTGCTTGATGATGCAAAGAAGATAAACAAGGAATACAATTATCTCAATATTATATCAGATGAGCTTGCGCTTGAGCAGGCAGAGAATATTGCGAAGCAGAAGAATCCAAAAGGAAGGCTTGCAGGAGTGCCGATTTCTGTAAAGGACTGCATTGTTGTAAAAGATGTTGAATCAACAGCAGGCAGCAGGATACTCAAAGGATACATTCCATTGTTCAACGCAACTGCAGTGCAAAGGTGCATTGATGAAGGCGCAATCATAATCGGAAAGAATTCTCAGGATGAGTTCGGCTTTGGAGGATTTTCCACAAATGTAGGTCTTGACTTCAAAAAACCTTTGAATCCTTTTGACAAAGAAAGGGCAACAGGAGGAAGTTCTGGAGGCTCTGCTGGATTATGCCAGAAAGCTGAATTTGCTCATGTCTCTATCGGAGAAAGTACAGGCGGATCTATTGTGAATCCTGCAAGTTTCTGCGGAGTTTATGGATTATGCCCAACTTATGGAAGAGTCTCAAGATACGGCCTGATTGATTATGGAAACAGCCTTGACA
>JAPLZS010000010.1:0-2338 GCA_026394915.1 Candidatus Woesearchaeota archaeon
ATGAACAATAATAATGTTTTATCATACACTACTTTCTTGGAGCGCTTTTTCCATAACGACGAAGCAAGGCTTCAGGAAGCAGTAATGAATTATAATCACAAGATAAAAGAGATTATAAGATTAAAGCAAAGGACGAATGTTTATGATATTGAAGTCCCAGGAACACACAACTTCGCTCTTGCTTCAGGCGTATTTGTGCATAATTCAGCAAAGCAGGGAAGGAACCGAGAATTCCAGGCGATACTCCCTTTGAGAGGAAAAATCCTCAATGTGGAGAAAGCAAGGTTGCATAGGATATTCGCAAACAATGAGATTGTAGCGATGATAACTGCTATAGGAACAGGAATCGGCGAGGAATTCAATGTTGAAAAAGCGAAATACCACAAGATAATAATCATGACAGATGCGGATGTCGACGGAAATCACATAACCACTCTGCTGCTCACATTCTTCTACAGATACATGCCAAAGCTCATTGAAGCAGGATATATCTGTCTTGCGATGCCTCCATTGTACAGGCTTGCAAAGGGCAAATCAGTGAAATATGTGTATTCTGATGCAGAGAAAGATTCAACAGTGAAAGAGCTGGGCGAAGAAGGGCTTGTGATACAGAGATACAAAGGCCTTGGAGAGATGAACCCCCAGCAGTTATGGGAGACCACAATGGACCTCGGAAACAGGCTATTGAAGAGGATAACTGTGGAGGATGCTGTCGAGGCAGATAAGGTATTCACGATACTCATGGGCGACGAAGTAGAACCAAGAAGGAAGTTCATAGAAGAGAACGCAAAGAAGGCAATCAACCTGGATATATAAGAGGTTATTTCTTGATTCTTGTTAAATAATGTGTTTGCTCCCCGAAATCTTTATAAACACCCTCTTTTCCCATATACAGATATGGCTAAGACAGCAACAAAAGCACAGGTCGTAGACGTCTGGAAAAGGAAGAGATGGCACAAGATACTTGCGCCAAAGCTGTTCAATGAACAGGTCCTTGGAGAGACAATCGCGCTTGAGCCGAACATGATAGTGGGAAGGACTGTTTCTGTCAATCTGATGAACCTCACAAGGGACATGAAGAAGCAGAACATGAACCTTGTCTTCGAGATCATCAGAGTGATGGGAGACACTGCTTTCACAAAAGTCAAGTACTTTGAGGTAAGCCCTTCATCAATAAGAAGGTTTGTCAGGAAAGGAAAGACAAGGATGGATGATTCTTTTGCATACAAGACAGCTGACAATGAGACAGTGAGGATAAAGACATTGTTCATTGCTTCAGGAAAGATAAAAAACTCTGTAGGCACCGCATTGAGGAAGAGATCAAGGGAATTCCTTGCAAATCTCATGAAGAATTCAAAGAGAGACACCATCATACAGGATGTCGTCAGCTACAAGATGCAGAGGGAGATGAGGGATGCTGTAAGAAAAGATTACCCTGTAAAAGTCTGCGAGATAAAGATGCTAATTTTCGGAAAAGAGGATGTAAAGGAAGGGAAAGCTGCTGAAGAGGCTGTTGCTGAAATAAAACAGGATGACATAAAGCCGGCTGAGCAGGAAAAGACAGAAGAAGGGCAGGAAGAGATGGATGTAGAGCAGAAGGAAGATATAAATAAAGCAAAGAAGAAAGAAGAATCCTCAGACAAAGAAGAAGGCAACGAGACAAAAGAGGAATGAGCATGGCTGATAAGGCTTATCCTATAGTTGATTCTAAGAAGTGCACTGGATGCGGAACATGCATAAGCATATGCCCGATGGAAGTATTCATTCTTGAGAAGAACAAGGCAAAAGTGAAGAAGCCGAAGGAGTGCATAGGCTGCAGGGCATGCGAAAGCCAGTGTCCTGCTCAGGCGATAAAGATTGTTGAGTAAATTTTATAATATACCTTATTTTCTCAGGTTATATGCAAAGTGAACAAGATTCATCAGGTAAATCAGGTTTATCCTCCAGACTGAAGATAGGCAATGTAGTCATTGCGCCTGCTGTGATACTTGCGCCGATGGCAGGAGTGAACTGCGCTGCTTTCAGGCTGTTATGCAGGGACATGGGCGCAGGGATGGTTACAACGCCGATGCTTGTAGCTAATCAGATTGTCGGCAATGCTGAGAAGCTGATTGAGAGGACCTGTTTTCTTAAGGATGAAAGACCTATAAGCACACAGCTTGTGGGCTCAGACAAAACAATGGGGGATGCAGCAAGGATAGTTGATGAATTCTCTGACATCATTGATATAAATCTCGGCTGCCCTGAGAAAGACGCGCTTGCATTGAGGGCAGGGGCATTCTTTGTGAAACATCCTGAGCAGATAAAGAAGGCAGTAAGCCCTGTGATGTCTGCTACA
>JAPLZS010000010.1:2466-3143 GCA_026394915.1 Candidatus Woesearchaeota archaeon
AAAGACACTGGAGATAGTCAAGATACTTGAGGACCTTGGAGTCTCTGCAATCACAATACATGCAAGGACAAAAGAGCAGAAATACACAGGCAAGGCAGACTGGAATGAGATAAGGAAAGCGAAGGAAAAATCCAATGTCCCGATAATAGGCAATGGGGATATATTCAAGCCAGGCACTGCAAAGGCGATGCTTGAGCAGACGAAGTGCGATGGAGTCATGATAGGAAGAGGAGCAATAGGAAATCCATTCATATTCAGGAATACAAAGACCCTGCTTGAGACAGGAAACAATGGCCCAGAACCTTCAGAGAAAGAGAAGATTGATTGTTTCATGAGATTCCTTGGCTATTACAAGAGATATGAGAAGCTGAGGAGCTTCACCGAGCTCAGGCAGCAGGCAATGTGGTTCACAAAAGACCTTTCAGGAGCAAGGATACTCAGGAACCGGCTGATGAGAGCAAAGAGCGTTGAGGAGATACTTGCGATTTATAACAGATGAATTGATTTATACTGATCATCAGCACTTATCAGTTTCAGGAATTTCAGAAAATTTTTAAATGAAGATATATTTGATGATATCATGAAGATATCATTCAGAAAAGGGTTCAGCTTTGGCCTCACTTCTGGGATCATCACGACATTAGGGATGATCGTCGGCCTTGACTCAAGCACACATT
>JAPLZS010000086.1:0-468 GCA_026394915.1 Candidatus Woesearchaeota archaeon
ATGAACCCTGTAAATGACATCAGAAGCGCAAAGACAAGCATGATATTCCATGCCCTGAACTCTGCAAAGCAACCATATCTCTGTGCGACTATCTTGTGGCCCATCTCATGCAGAAGGAACCCTATCCCGACTGTGAATGCTGCAATAAGGAAATCATAAAGGAACTGCATTGATATGAGAGACTGAGTTGATAAGCCTTTGCTCATCACAATCGCAAAAGCTACTGAGATTGCAACCCATGCCTTGAAAAGATCCTGCATCTCAATCTCTGATGTCTTGTAAGGCCCTATCCTGTAAGTCTTGTAGTCGTGTTCATACATATTAAGCACACCAAGAAGATGATATCTATTCAGTTTATATATTTTTATGTCCGTTCCTGCATATATAGAACTGCATCCAATCAACCTTTATTTCCCTTGTTTCCAATGCTTCTGGCAGGAAATTGCCAGAGAAGATAAGGAAATCTCC
>JAPLZS010000086.1:543-2381 GCA_026394915.1 Candidatus Woesearchaeota archaeon
TAAGGAAATCTCCTTTAAGCTCTTTCTTAAGCTTGTCATTGATGGCATTTGTGAACTCCTTGTCAGGGTACATGTATACAGCACCATATTTGGATATATCAAGATCCATATAATCTCCTTTTTTCAGCTCTGCATCAAGGCCAAGTTTCTTTTTCATCCTTCTGCTCTTCTCATAAAGCTCTTCATCGCTTTCAATTCCAGCGGATTTTGTGAACAGAGAGGCAATCAACACAACCCTTCCGTCTCCGCTTCCAAGGTCAACAAAGCTCTTGTATTTCTCAAGCTTTACCATATTAAAGAAATCATAAACCTTCTTCATGTTTGATGGAACAAAGTATCCTTTAGAGGTGTCTTTCAGGACATTTCCTCTTCTTTGCTCTTCCTTGGAATCCTCTCCCTGATATTTTTCAAGGATCTTCCTGAACATCTTATCTCTTTCCATGTTTAATCTTTCTGTTGATCATCTTTTTATTCTTCATAGAATATCTTATCATAGGTATGCTGCCGAACCAGTAGCTTCTGCCTTTCCTGAAAAGATTTGGCAGGAAGATGTTATTGTTGACAAACAGCACTCCGTTGAATTCCCTAAGCAACTTCTTCTCAATCTTCTCATTCCATTCCTTGTCAGGATTTATGAAGATGAAATCATACTTTGAGAAGTTATGTCTTGTGAAATCAGCCTGGATGAAAGCGCATTTCAGGCCTAGCTTATTCCTAATCTTCTCTCCTTTCTCCACAAGGAACCTGTCAATCTCGATTCCAGATGAGTTTGTGAACAGAGAGGCAATCAATACAACCCTTCCGTCTCCGCTTCCAAGGTCAAGGAAACTCTTGTATCTCTGCAGCCTTATCTTGTTGAAGAGATTATACATCCTGTCGCACTTTGCTGTGCCATAGATGCCTTTTTCTGTGTCAAAGACAATGCCCCTTGTCTTCCTCAGCTCTTCCTCAAGAATATCATATTCTTTCTCTATCTCCCTGAATTTTTCTGCTCTTATCATAATAAACCTTTATATTATCATGGCTTCTTTATTTTACAGACAAAGAATCCCTCGCTGTCATTATCCTGGGGCCATATCCTCAAACACTTCTTCACCTCTAGATTGTATTTCCTGCCTTCGAATTCAGTCACTGGATTGCCTCTTTTTATGTCAAGCGTTATCTCCTCGATCTTTGCTTCTGGATGCACTTTCAAAAGATGATCAACGACCTCTTCATCCTCCTCTGGCTCAAGAGTGCATGTTGAGTAGACCATCGTTCCTCCTTCTTTCAGGAGTTCAAATCCCTTTTCAATGAGCTTTTTCTGCATTGAGGATAATCTTACAATCATGTTGGGATTCCACATAATTATTGTCTTCAGGCTTTTCCTTATTGATCCTGTTCCTGAGCATGGCGCGTCAACAAGTACCCTGTCGAATCCTTCTCCAAGAGGCTTTTTTATGTTGTAGCCATAATAACTTGTTATTACCACATTTGTGAGTCCGCATCTCTGGACATTTATCCCCAAGGCAGAGAGCCTGTCATGAGCAAGATCATTTGCGATTATCATTCCTTTGTTCTTCATGTACTGCGCATTCTGGGTTGTCTTTGATCCAGGCGCAGCGCATATGTCCAGAACAACCTCTCCTGGCTTTGGATCCAGGACAACAGGAGGTATCATTGATGCAGATTCCTGAACATAGACATAGCCAAGGACATGCTCCTTGAGGTTTCCAATGTCTATCCTCTTCACGCCTTTGTGTTCTATCCAGAATCCCTCTTTGCACCAGGGTATCTGGGTGAGCGTCCATTCTTTCTCAAGCCTTTTCCTGAGGTCGGCCACATTCATCTTTACTGTG
>JAPLZS010000127.1:0-2134 GCA_026394915.1 Candidatus Woesearchaeota archaeon
GGCGCGCAGGGCACAAAGCCTATCGCATTTACACTTTATGTTGCAGGCAATACAGGACAAAAACAGCTTGATGATATTGTTGCAAGATCAAATTTGTCATGCAATGCGCTTGGCTTGACACATCTCAAGCCGATAATAAATCTTAACAAGGATGTATACACAGAAGGGGAAGTTGATATCGCAGGAACTGTCCTTGGCGTCATAGACTCAGGAGATCTCATAACTGGAAAGAATGTCAATGAAGGCGATGTGATAATAGGATTAAGCACAGATTGCCTCATGACTAACGGATACAGTCTTGCAAGGAAATACAGAGAAATGCTGAATAAAGATAGGGGGCATGATCCTGAGAGCAAAAACATACCAGGACTGATAGGCACAAGCGTGAATGATGAGCTCAGGAAAACGCACAGGCCATACACTGATATCCTCTTCGGAACAGGGAATACAGAGGGGATATTATCAGTGTTCAAAGGAAAGATAAAAGCTACAGCGCACATAACTGGTGGAGGGCAGAAAGACAACATCCCAAGGATGGTTCCAGCCGGGCTTTGCGCAGAAGTGACAAGAGGAGTACTTCCTCTTCCTCCAATAGTCGAATATTTCAGGCATTATGGTGCAGACATGGAGGCGATGTGTGAGGCATTCAACATGGGTGTAGGATATACTGTTACAGTTGACTCTTCTGTAGCTGACCAGGTTGTGAAATATATCAACAAGCATTTCAGGCATGCGATTCCAGGGGTTGAAAGGGCTGCTGAAGTGATCGGCATGATAAAGCCAAGCCAGCAGGGCGAGAGATTCAGGTATGCTGCAAATTAACCTGTCTGTTCTTGCTTTTTTCTTATTTTTTTGTTTTTAATTTTTTATTGCTGCATACAGCTGTACACAATAACCTTTATATACAACTGATATATAAGACTGCAAAAGGATAGTTAAGGGTATTGAAAAGAGTAAAAAGAGGTTGATTATGCAGTTCGGATCTACACTTGGTTTTTTTGCATTCTTTTCAGTGGCTGCCCTGATAATAATCTACTTGATCAGGCCGAGGCCGAAGGATGTTGTCATCCCTTCCCTGATGTTCATAATGAAAGAGTCAGGCAGGGCATTGAAGAGCTCCTTCTTTGAGAAGCTTCTCACGAATCTCGTTTTCATACTCCAGCTCATAGCCCTTTCAGCAGCTGCTTTCGCCCTCACTCAGCCTATAATAAACATCGCTTATGATTCTGCTTCTGCCAACACAGTCATTGTGCTTGATGCATCAGCAAGCATGGGCGCGAACAACAATGCAAGATTCAGCAAGGCAATCAGCATAGCAGAGGATTCCATGAAAGGCGATGTGAGCATAATACTTGCAGAGGATTATCCTGTCGTGCTGCTGGAGAAGGGAAATGCAAAACAGGCAAATGACCTGCTCAACATAGTAAAGCCGAAAGAAGTGGGATCGAACATAGGCGACGCAATGCTGCTCTCAAAGGACCTTCTCGATGGAAAAGAGGGAAGGGTTCTTGTGCTCAGCGATTTCATCTGCACTACAGGCCCTGATCCAAATGTAGTCAAGAAGATACTCGAGGCAGGAGGAGCAGCAGTCGATCTCGTCAATGTTGGCGAAAAGGGCAGCAATGTGGGCATAATAGACATGATAATAGACAGGTATAACACAGAAGTCCATGTTAAGAACTACAACAATGAGGAGAAAGATGTCACAGTCAGCGTGATAAACGGGGACAATGAGATAAAGAAGGAATCATTGTCAATACAGCCGAACTCAGTGAACGCATTCTCCTTCGAGACTCCTGCTGGAATGACAGAAGTAAAGATAAATGAGAATGATGATCTCAAGGCAGACAATACTGCGTTCATAAGCGCTCCTGAGAAGACAAAGATAAAAGTGCTGATGATAACCAGCAATGTCAATGAGTATCTAAAGAAAGCTCTTGAATCATCAAAAGAGGTTGAGCTGACTGTCGCAAATCCCCCTATTGTCCCCCAGTTCACAGGATTTGATATCGTGATACTCGGGGATTTTGACAAGAGCAAGCTTCTGACAGGAACTCTTGAAGACCTAAACAGCTGGATAAGCAAGGGAAAAAGCGCAATAATAACAGCAAGAAGCGACATGAATGAGATAGAC
>JAPLZS010000127.1:2193-6331 GCA_026394915.1 Candidatus Woesearchaeota archaeon
TCACGCTGAAAGAGAGGATGGACAAAGTTTCCTCAAAGGTGTACCCTTATTCAGAATCAGAAGAGAGCAAGTTTGATTTCACAGAAACAGAGAGCCTTGATTTCGGGCTTGTCAACCAGTATTTCAATGCAGATGCAGAGAACAGCTCGGTCGTCTATGCCATGACAGCTGACTCTGTTCCGATCATAGTCTCATCAAAGATAGGCGAAGGCAATATAGTCTATTATGGGATAATAGACAGCTTCGGAACATTCAAGGCATCCACATATTATCCGATATTCTGGAACCAGCTCCTGAACTCTCTTGTAGGCACGGAAGATATAATGAGCTATAATTACAACACAGGAAAGATACTGATGCTGGGCTCTGACATGCAGACAAAGACCCCTTCCGGAAACCTGAGGACAAGCAGGCTGATCCTTGATGACGTCGGTTTCTACACCTTCGGAGACAAGACAGTCTCTGCAAACCTGTTCAATGAGCTTGAGTCTGACATAAGCAAGGAAGTGAATTTTGACACAGTCCAGTCAAAGGGATATTCTGCGAAGAAAGTCGAGAAAAGGAAGGATGTCAGTCTTGACAGCTACATCATAGTCCTGTTCCTCGCTGCAGTGCTTGCAGAATTCGTTCTCCTGAAATACAGGGGTGATGTATAGATGGCAGTCATCCCTGCAATAGTTCTCGGAGCGCAGAGATTATTCTCAGCAGAGACTCTTGATAGAATCTCGAAGTTCACTCACCTCAAATACCCTTATGTCATGATCATATTCATCATTGTCCTGGCAGCTATGCTTTATCTGATGAGGATGAATCTGATCTCATTCAAGAACGAAGAGGAGAAGGGGCATTACATAAGGGGCAAGAGATGGCTCAGGATTATCATGAGCCTGACAAGGACCATAATGCTGCTGTGCATATTCCTTGCTCTTGCAACTCCCTTTGCAATGGAGGAAAAAGTGGTGCAGGGTGATCTCTCCATAGTTATAATGGCTGATAATACGACATCATTCCAGCTATTTGACACAAGCCTTGCAGGCAACCTGAAGAAAAGCCTTGAGATGAGCTTCCCTGCACAGCTGAAATATGCCGCGACAGGAGACCGGTCAAACATAGCTGACGGCATACTTGCAGGAATGAAAGGCAATGACAACATCCTCCTTGTAAGCGACGGAAACAACAATTACGGAAAGAACCTCAGGGATGTTGCGCTGTTTGTCGCAAACCTCAACTCAACGATAAATGCAGTCTACGTAAATCCTGTGCAGGATGACACAAATGTCGTGATAGGCGGCCTTGACAAGGCAGTGAGAGGCACAGAGCTCACTTATGCCGTGAAGGTCACACAAGTCGGTAAAGAGCAGCCATATCATCTCAATGTGATGGAAGGAAGGGATGCAGTGATGGACGAGGACGGCACAGGCACAAAGACCTACACATTCACAAAGAATCTCGGAGAAGGCTTCCACAAGCTGACTGCGACTGTCACATTGAATGACGGCAGCACTGATTATTTCCCTGACAACAACATATACTACAAGAGCATAGAGATACTGCCAAGGCCGAAGATCTTTGTCTGGTCAAAGAAAGAATCCTATTTCTACAGCTACATGATGGAGCTGTTCAACTTCGGAAGAGCCGATGCCCTTCCTGATGACCTCAACTCATACACTGCAGTGATCATGAATGACCTTAATCTCAACGAGATAAGCGCGAATGATTATGACAGGCTTGTTGACTTTGTGCTCAACGGCTCGGGTCTTGTCGTCTATGGCGGACAGAACTCTTATGATAAGGGGAATTACAGGGGGTCCATATTTGAATCCATACTTCCTGTGAAATCAGATGCAGCAGAGCAGCAGGCTGCAAATAAAGAGAAGATGAATGTGATAATAGTTATAGATGTCTCTGACAGCACAGGCAGTTTCTTCAATACAAATGGGGGGGACACAAAGGTCGATGTCGAAAAATCCCTCGCAATAAGCGTGCTTGACTACATAAAGAAGGACAGCCAGGTGGGCGTTGTGGCGTTCAACACAGAGGGCTTTATGGTGTGGCCTTTGGGCACATTGACAAGCAGGTATGACATAGAAGACAGGATATCAAGGCTGAACAAAGGAGGGGGCACAGACATTGCAGCAGGGATCAACAAGGCAATGGACATGTTCAATGGGGTGAGGGGAAGCAACAACATGATCATAATATCTGACGGCGTGACAAATTCGCCTCCTGGCGCGCTTGCAGCGTCAGAGATGGCAAAGAACAAGGGGATAAGCGTCTTCACTGTAGGGGTCGGAGTGGACACATCAGAGATCACTCTCAAGAATATCGCAAATTCAGGCGGAGGCTATTATTACAGGCCGACGCAGTCCCAGAAGCTCAAGATAATATTCGGAGAGCCTGACAACAGCACCGAATGCACTGACAAGAACAAGAAGATCGTGGTGATGGACCCCAACAATTTCATAACAGAAGGGATTGATGTGGAGGCAACGCTCACAGGCCACAATTATGTCGCTCCAAAATCAACGGCAGATGTGGTGCTGGCGACATGCGACGGAAAGCCCATAATGACTACATGGAGATACGGGCTTGGAAGGGTTGTCGCAATGTCGACAGATGACGGCAGCTCCTACAAAGAGCAGGGATTTCGATGTGGATGCCTCAGACGGAAACCTGGGTGATCCTATAAAGATAACAGTGAAGTCAAGCCAGCAGCCCACATCAGACCTTGTGAAGTTCTCGCAGATAGACCCTGATCATTATACTGCTGATTTCATGCCAACCAGCACAGGATTCTATGACTTCTTCGGCTCTGCAGTCGCAGTCAACTGCAAGAAAGAGCTTGAGACAATAGGATTCAACTCAGAGCTTGTCGACCTTGTGAAAGCAACAGGAGGAGAGATGTTCGAGCCAGGAGACCTCAAGGGCATGATAAACAAGACAAAATCATTGTCAAGGAGGACAGAGGCGACAGAGACAGAGCTGATATGGCCTTTCGTGCTGATAGCGATTGCAGCATTGCTGATTGAGATAGCGATAAGAAGGATAATCGAGATGAGGCAGTGAGATCAGCATGAAACAGCAGATGATTTCAAATCAGCTCATTTCAAACCAACTTAAAACAAAGGCAATATTTAAAAATGAAATGTATATAAACGCTTAAAAGAGGCAAAAATGACATATATAAGGAAAAATATCAACCTGTTCCTGCTGTTCATCATAGTAGTCATAATAGTGTCTTTTGCAGGCCTTACAAGCTATTACCACTCAACATATTCCAATCTTTCTTCCTCTTATGACTCAAAGCTCGCAGACATAAACAAGCTGATAGACGATCTAAACAAGCAGAGGTCGCAGGTAAACCAGACAACATACGAGCTTTCATTGAAGCAGGAGCGAGAGACAGAGCTGAGCGGCCAGTATCAGGATGTGAAGAAGAATTATGACACCACAAAGGCAGAGCTGGACACGGCAAATGCTGATCTGGCGCAGAAGACGATTGAACTGGCAAGCGCGCAGCAGCAGAATGCTGCGCTGACTGCAACAGTAGGAGAGCTCCAGGTAAGGGTAAACAGCCTTACTGATGATGTAGATTCTCTAAGGGATCAGCTTCATGACATATGCAGCGTTGCAACACCGCCTTCGGGGTGCGACTGATGAAGCAGTTTGTCGATGTTGTCAGGGAGATAAGAGGAACCCTGGCAAGCATAATAATATTCTTCATAATACTTGATTCTGCGATAGTGTTCCTTATAGCATATCTCATACTTGCGATAATCGACCTGTATCCATTGAGTGCGATGATTCCTGCAGTGTTCTACATGGCATTCTCATTCTACAGGGAGACCAGGCTCAACAAGATAAGGATAGTGGAGAAATATTATCCTGAGCTGAATGAGAAGCTCAGGACAGCGGCAGATTATGCGAATGTGGACAATGAGATAGTGAATGAGCTCCACAAGGAAGTCATAATGGAGCTGAATAAGGTGACTGCATCATCTTTCTTCAACAGGAAAGAGACGATAACAAAAATAGCGTCGATAATACTGATATGTTTCGTCATAATCTTCATCACGACGATGAACCTGAATCTCGGGGCTTACAAGGTGAAGCTGCTTGACAGGATAAAGAGCGGCAT
>JAPLZS010000115.1 GCA_026394915.1 Candidatus Woesearchaeota archaeon
ATTGAAGCTTACAGATTTCATACAGATTCCAGACATAAGCCAGAACATGGGCTATGGATTATTATTCATAGTCGGACTTCTCACAGGATTCCACTGCGTGACAATGTGCGGAGGATTTGTAGTATCGTATACTGCAAAGGATGCAAAAGAAGGAAGGAAACCGCATAAATCTCACGTGATGTATGGCCTTGGAAAGGTAGTGTCATACACAGTCATTGGCGCATTATTCGGCCTTCTTGGATCGATAATAGCATTCACTCCTCTCATAAGAGGAATTGCAGGTATCATTGCAGGGGCATTTCTTATGATGTTCGGGCTTAATATGCTTAACATATTCCCTGTGCTGAGAAAAATCAGATTAAGAACTCCTAACTTCATTGCAAAATTTGTCGGGAAAGAGACAAAGGAGAATTCAAGCCCATTGATGATAGGCCTGCTCAACGGCCTCATGATTGCATGCGGTCCTTTGCAGGCGATGTACATAATGGCAGCAGGAACAGGAAGCATGATAGAAGGAGCAAAATTATTATTTATATTCGCTCTTGGAACACTTCCGGTAATGCTGGGCTTCGGATATCTCACGAGTTTCATCTCAGGCAAGATGACCCAGAAGATACTCAATGCATCTGGAGTAATTGTGATATTGCTTGGACTGATAATGCTGAATAGAGGCCTTGCCCTTACAGGAACAGGATATGATTTCAACACAGTATTATCCTCAGTAAGCCCGTCAGCAGGGATAAACAATGCTGCTTCTGAAGGCAATGCAGGAGAGGTGCAGAATGTACTCAATAATGTAGCAGTAATCAAGAATGGTTATCAAGAGATAAGGATGGATGTGCTTGCATCAGGGTGGAGCCCTAATAAATTCATACTGCAGAAAGGGATTCCAGTCAAATGGATGATAAACGGAAAAGAGTTGACAGGCTGCAATGGAGGAATAATAGTCGCAAAATATGGGCTTAACTTCAAGATAAAGCAGGGAGAGCAGACAATTGAGTTCACCCCAACCGAATCAGGCACAGTGCCATGGAGCTGCTGGATGGGAATGATACAGGGAACATTCATCGTGAAGGATGACATAAGCAACACTGCAGATGTGCAAAAAGATTTAAATAGCATAAGCACGCCTAAAGCAAGCGGAAGCACATGCGGAATGGGCGCTGGCTGCGGATGCGGAATGTAATGCGCGCAATGCAGGATTATAAGATAAAAATTGTAGGATGACACAATGAAAGATATCAATTTGCAGATAACAGGAATGCACTGCACAAGCTGCGCACTGATAATAAACAAGGCTATGTCAAAGACTCCCGGCATAAAGGAAGCCAATGTCAATTATTCAACATCCAAGGCAACTGCCTCTTTTGATGAGTCGATGATGACAGAGGAAAAGATAGTTGAGATTGTAAAGGACTCAGGATATGACGCATCCGTGATACATGGAAAGGAAGATGCAGAGAAACAGGCAGAGATCCAGAAAAAGGAGATAAATAAGGCAAAGCTCATGTTCCTGGTAAGCCTCTTGTTCTCTTTCCCTGCATTCATAATCGGCATGGTATTGATGTGGATCGGGATAGAGATGCCTTTCAAGGGATACATATTATTTGCCCTTGCAACGCCTGTGCAGTTCTGGGTGGGAAGAGGATTCTATGCAGGAGCATGGCATTCATTGAAGAACAAGACTGCAAGCATGGATACATTGGTTGCAGTCGGCACAAGCGCAGCATATTTCTTCAGCGTCTATGCTGTCTTTTTTAATCCAGCACTGGATCAGTATTTTGAGACCTCTGCTATACTGATCACATTTGTGATACTTGGAAAATATCTTGAGGCAAGGGCAAAGGAGAAGACATCTGATGCAATAAAGAAATTGATGGACCTTTCTCCAAAGCTTGCGACAGTGATAAGAAAAGATGATGAAGGGAAGAAGATTGAGATGCAGATAAAAGTTGATGATGTTGTTGTCGGAGACATAATCATAGTGAAGCCAGGAGAGAAGATCCCTGTTGACGGAAAGATCATAGAAGGGATGTCTTCTGTTGATGAGAGCATGATCACAGGAGAGAGCATCCCGGTTGAGAAGAAGAAGGGAGATATTGTTGTAGGAGCCACGATAAACAAGAATGGAAGCTTCAAATTTGCAGCTACAAAGGTAGGAGAGAACACCACTCTTTCGCACATCATAAGATTGATCGAGGAAGCGCAGGGAAAGAAAGCGCCCATACAGAGGTTTGCAGACATCATATCTGCATATTTTGTGCCTGTTGTGATATTGATTGCGATAGCAACGTTTGCAGTATGGCTGCTGCTCGGGAAAGAATTCTCATTTGCTTTAATTGCAGGAGTTTCTGTCCTTGTGATAGCATGCCCATGCGCACTTGGCCTTGCAACACCTACTGCAATAATGGTAGGAACAGGAAAAGGAGCAAAGGATGGTATTCTTATAAAAGGAGGGGATTCTCTTGAGACAGCGCACAAGATAAAGCATGTGCTGTTTGACAAGACAGGAACAATAACAAAAGGAACTCCTGAAGTGACTGATATAATTCCGTTCGGAAAAGAGACAGAATCAAATGTGCTGAAGATCGCTGCAAGCATAGAGAAGAGCTCAGAGCATCCTCTTGCAGACGCTATTGTGAAGAAAGCGAATGAGAGGGCAATCTCGCTCAGCCCAGCAACAAAATTCAAGGCAATACCGGGGCATGGGATAGAGGCAAAGATAAACCAGAAGCAATACTATCTCGGCAACATGAAGCTCATGGCCAGATGCAAAGTAAGATGCGATGATGCAAAGATCAGGATGAATGACCTTGAGAGCCAAGGAAAGACTGTTATGATGCTTTCCGACGGCAAGAAGGCTCTGGGAATGGTTGCAGTCGCAGACACGATAAAAGACACATCAAAGGCAGCTGTAGCAGAGCTGAGAAAGATGAGTATAGAAGTCTACATGATAACAGGAGACAATGAGAGGACTGCAAGAGCAATAGCTTCTCAGGCAGGGATAAAAAATGAGAATGTATTCTTTGAGGTTATGCCTGAAGAGAAAGAGAGCTATGTGAGAAAACTCCAGCAGGATGGCAAGTTCAAAGTTGCGATGATAGGCGACGGAATAAATGATGCTCCTGCTCTTGCTCAGGCAGACATTGGCATTGCGATGGGATCAGGAACAGATGTTGCCATGGAGACAGGAGACATTGTGCTAATGAAGAATAATCTTATGGACGTGCCGAAGGCCATAAAGCTTAGCAAGATTACGATGTCAAAGATAAAGCAGAACATGTTCTGGGCATTGTTCTATAATGTGATCGGCATACCGATAGCAACAGGAGTATTGTATCCGTTCACAGGCTGGCTTCTCTCTCCGATAATAGCAGGAGGGGCAATGGCAATGAGCAGCGTGAGTGTTGTCAGCAATTCGCTGCTGCTGAAATATAAGAAAATTTAATCCTACAAAAATAGAGGATTAAGCTCTTTAGTTGCATATATGCTATGCAGCTTCTCATAATAAGATGTTATGTCCTCTATGCTCATTGATTTCAATTCTTCTGCTGTGTGTTGTTTCATTTTTTTCGCCTCAAATCAAGCTTAAGATGAGGTTGCTTAACAATCTTTAGAACTGGGTTGTGGTGAATGCATATATGCCAGGCAGTTCAGTGGAAAGCATTATATACTGTGTTTGCTTGGATGTGGTCAGAGGTGATAATATGAGATTGATAAGATGGATTCAAGGATTTATCAAGAGAATGAAGTGGTATGACCCGTCACTCATCAAATTAGCTGCAGTTTTTGGAATACTTTTCCTGATCACTGCATGGACAGGATTGAGGGATCTTCTTTTAGGGGTTGCATGGTACTGGTATCTTATCCTGATGGTGATTGTTTCAATACCTTTATTCAAAAGAATGTTCTTTGATTAGATCTATTTTTTATTATCTTTAAGATGATTAAGATAATCATGCCCCCGCCGAACAATAGGCCTTTTCGGTAAATGAAAGGGATTATGAGAGAATCGGCATTTGATACGCTTAATATACCTCTCGTGTTTAAATATTTTGTGGGGATTAACCCCCTGTATTTTGCTTTTCTACAGCACAAAATGAGGGCTTAGTGGCCTAAAAAAGGCTTATCTCATAAAAAGGGTATAAAAGTATGGC
>JAPLZS010000209.1 GCA_026394915.1 Candidatus Woesearchaeota archaeon
AATCTTGAGTATAAGACTGAGGATAAGAGGGAGTATAAAGCATAATCCAGACACTGCAGCCGGCTTTTTAAGTGAATTGAGGCCTGCTGTAGCTCCTCCATAGAATGCAAACCAGGCGTATAACATAAGAAATGTGTATAACCCAAACCTGAAGCCGGTTATTCCGCTGTTTGATTTCCCGAACTGGTCAACTGCCAGATCAATGATATGCACTGATAATGCAATGAAGAAGAATATCGTGACTCCCTGCGGCTTCAATGTGTTTGCAGCAACTTTAGCCAGGCCATAGCCGGTTCCACCTACGAACTTCGCTGCATCATAGCCTGCTCTTGCAGCGCTTGCAACATCCTCTGCTGTCTCTCTTCTTGCTGCTTTCTTCCTGTCAGCTTTTTCCCATTTCCATCTTTCTCTATCCCTTTTTTCTTCTGAGTCAGCTTCTTCACTTTCAGATGCTGCTTTCTTTCTTATCGCGCTTGATTCATCATTTATCGCTCCTGCTTCGCCTTCTTCTGCGTTTGCTTCTAATTTTTTAGATTTTGATTTTTTTCTGCCAGCCTCTGTTTCCTGTTCTGCTTCTTCCTCTTCTGCTTCTGCAAGGTCTTTTTTTGCTTTTGCTTCCATTCCTGCACCTAACCCAAGAGGAATCCCTCCATAATCATCATCATTTGCATTATCTTTTTCTGCCATTTTATTTACTTAAATATAATTTTATGATTTATTGAAAATGGATTGTATTGGATGTGTTGAATGATATTTGCGAACCAAACAGGCAATCCCTGACAAGAATTAATCACTTCTCTTCCAGCACAAGCTTTATCTCAACAACATCAAGCGTCTGCTCCGGCTTTATCTGTATGACATTGTTGCCTTCCCTTACATAGCTGTTTAGGCTGAGTGAATATTCCCTGTCAGAAGTGTCTATGCCCACCTTGTGGGTATTTATAGTGAGTTCTGCCTGCTTCTTCTCTGTATCGTCCAAGAATAATAGATATAGCTTTGCGTTTATATTTCCATCAGTTATGTCGTCAAGGACTGTCTTGTTAAGCTCAAAGTAATATGTGGGGTATATCTGCTCCTTAAGGTCTGATTTCACCGCAAGATTGTCTATCAGGTACTGGCCTTCTGCTGTCCTGAATATCAATGTGTTCTCTTCGCTCAGGAGATAATGAGGAGATATCTCCAAGGATCTCAGCACTCCGCAGTCTGGGACAGAAGAGAAGATCTGGTTGTTATTCAGGGACACTTCAAGCTTGTCAACCTTGTTTATGTCGCATTCAGGGAAGAACTTGAGATACACCCTGTCAAGGTTGTCCTTCTCTGCCTCTGAAACCTGGAAGACGACCTTTGCCTCCTGGTTGCTCTTGTCAGTATAGGATCCTGTCATCTTTATATTCTCAAGAAGATACTCATTTGTCCTCCAGAATTTCCAGCCCACGCCTGAAACAGAGACATCAATCGTGTTCTGTTCCTTCAACAGGCTTTTCTGGAGAGTGATCGGCTCGATGTTTGCTGATGTAAGCTCATTGTCATATATATCATAGCCATTCAGCTTAAGCATCAGCATCCCCGATGCTTTCTTTACATTGAAGACAAGCTGGATATTGTCTGTGTTCTCGAAATCCTCAATAGGGAATGTTATGTTGAATGTTGTCTTGTCAAACCAGGCATTCTTCACATAGACAGACTGCATTGACTCAAGCTCTATTGCCTTTGTCTTTGTATAAAGGTTCATTGAAGGAAGGGTATGCTCAATGCTCTTCTGCGCAAGATAATCCAATCTTCCTGGATTCTCTGTGAATAGTGTCACGTTTCCGCTTATAACGCTGCTTCCGTCAGAGCTTGTATGGTTTCCCTCTAATAATGCCTCTCTTTCTGCTGGAGGAAGAAACAGGATATAAATCACTATCAATGCTGTGATTATAGCAACAAGAATCGCTGCTCCTGCACCGCTTGCCTGCGCTTTTTTCTGCATTTTTTCACCATACGCCCCAAAACAGAATATTATGCGTTTATGCCAATAATCGGCATTGTTAGGCAATATTGCGCTATTGGGGTCTTTTTTGATATAAAATAAATAACTTTATATATAAAAGTTTCTATTTTGTAGATACCAAGATGAGACTTTTGAGTTCTGATTTCAGGAAAGGGAATGTCAAGGTAGGTGTTGACAATATCGATGACTTGTGGTATCTTAGCACCATAATCGATGCAGGAGACAATATCGAGGGCCAGACATTCAGGAAAGTCAAGTTCGGCCAGGGAGAGAACCAGAAATCAGACAGAAAGAGGATGTTCCTCAGGATAAAGGCAGAGAAGATAGAATTTGATGCTTCTTCAAACTCTCTGAGGGTGCTGGGAATAATAACAGAGGGGCCTGAATCGATCTCGCACGGAGAGCATCATAGTTTTGATATAGAAGAAGGGACTGTGATAAAGATAATAAAGGAAAGATGGCTGGATTTCCAGAGAAAAAGGCTGGAAGACGCTGCAAAGCAGAAATTCACAAGGATAATGGTTGTTGTGCTTGACAGGGAAGAGGCTTATCTTGCGCTGCTCAAGAAATTCGGCTATGAGGTACTTGCGACGCTCAAGGGAGATGTCGCAAAGAAAGAGATGGAATCAGAGAAGAGCAAGGATGCAAAGAATTTCTATGACGAGATAATCAATGCAATAAAAGAATACGACAAGAGATATAATTTTGAGAACATAATAATAGCCTCTCCTGCTTTCTGGAAAGATGAGCTTGCAAAAAGAATAAAAGATGATGGCTTGAAAAAGAGAATTTTCCTTGCAACCTCCTCAAGCTGCGATGAGAAAGCGATTGATGAAGTGCTGAAGAGGCCTGAAGTGAATCTTGTGCTCAAGCAGGACAGGATAACAAATGAGATGAAACTTATCGAGGAGCTGTTCCTTGAGATATCAAAAGACGGCCTTTATGCCTATGGCATGAAAGATGTTGAAACTGCAATAAACATGGGTGCAGTAAGCAAGCTCCTTGTCACAGACATTTTCATAAGAGACAAAAGAGAGAAAGGCCAGTATGATAAAATAGAATCAC
>JAPLZS010000173.1 GCA_026394915.1 Candidatus Woesearchaeota archaeon
ACAACATCGCCTATATCCACTCCATCAACTCCATAAAGTATCATTATATCTCCCTTGTTGAACCCGTTCCTGACAGGGAAATTATTGAAATCATCCATTGTTATGTTGTCTGATTCATACCAGGCATGGTTTTCTGCCCACCATTGGCTGAATCCCATGCCATTGTGCTCCATGCTCTGCGAGACAACAGCCACAACAGGGTAATTTGTGTTGAGGATGAGACCTAATCCTGGATAGATGACCCATTTTATCAGGATGAATGCAACAATTATGTTAAGAGCCCAGCTCAATAGGTTATCCTCTTCCCAAAAGAAGTGCCAGAATTTGCTCCACACCCCTATTAAGCTCTTTAGATAATGCCAGCGCTATCCAGCAGATACAGGGTCATACTTGCTCTTTTCGGGCAGAAAGATATTTAAATATATCTAAAAATTATGTATCCATGAACTTCTGCCCAAGATGCGGGAAAAAGGATATAGTAGGAGATTTCTGCAAAGCATGCCATGCAGAGATGATAGGAGGGATAATAGAATTCAAGGAGATCAAGATAAAGATATGCCCTCTGTGCATGAGTTATTCCTTCAAGAACAAGCAGACAAAGTTCGATGACATCGCTGTTGTGATCAGGAAGATAGCAAAGGAGAGCATGAAGGAGAAAATAACCGCTGACATCACGCCGATGCTTCCGGAGATAGAGTACAGGCCCGGCAAGAAGTACCAGTTTGAGATAGAGATTGCGCTGTCAAACAAAGAAAAATATTACATTCCAGCAGAGATCGAGATGGAGGTCTGCAAGAAATGCAGCAAGATGGGCACAAAATATTTTGAGGGAGTGCTCCAGCTCAGGAATTCAAGCAAAGAAGTGATGGATTTCATAAGGAAAGAGGTAGGCACGCAGAGAAGCAGGGGAATATTCATAACAGACGAAAAAGAGGTGAAGGACGGCGTCGATATATTCATAACATCGCAGAGATACCTTCAGAATCTCGGCCAGAAGCTCCAGAACACTTTCGGAGGGATGCTCAAGATAAATCCAAGGCTTTTCTCAAGGAACAGGCAGACAAGCAAGGATGTGCACAGGGTGAATGTCTATTTTGAGCTTCTGGGCTACAAGAGAGGGGATGTTGTGAAGCATGAGAATAATCTGATAAAGATATCTGCAACAGGAAAGCAGATTGCAGGATATAACATAGTCACAGGAAAAAGCACTGCCTTCAGCTCAAAAGACAAAGTCAAGACATTTGATGTCAAGAAAGCAGAGGTTGTCAAAGTGTATCCAGATGTTGAGGTCATGGACCCTGAGACATACCAGCCATTGAGGATAGAGAACAAGAAGAAGGTGGTGCAGGGAGAGATCATAAACATAATAATCGATGAGGGAAAGGCATACATTGTGTGATGCTATAATTCTTAGAATGAAATGCATAAAATGCAAGGCAAATGTTCTGGGGGATTTTGATTTCTGCAGGAGTCATTTTGTTGAGAATGTGGAAAGAAGAGTGAAGAAGGACATAAGGCAGAACAATCTTATAGAGAAGGATGAGACAATACTTGTAAAAGACCCATTAAGCAGGCATTTTATTGAGAAAGTGATCAATGTTCCTGTAAAAATCGGAAAAAAAGGAAGAGAAGCGATGTTGTGGACAATGGATGATGAAATCCTTGTTTTCCTGGATGCGCTGTTTGGCAGGAAGAGTCTTAGAGCAAGCGGAATAGGGGTGATCAAAGACAGGATAAAACTTTTCAGGACAGTGACTGATAGAGAGCTTGAGACCTATTCAAAGATAAAAGGCCTAAAATTCAGCAAGAAAAGATCAGAGAAAGAGATGAGAATCCTTAGGGAGCTTGATCTGCTCGAAAAAGATCACAAAGAGACAAGATTCAGCCTGATAAAGAGCATTGAGGAGATTTCAGTCCTATAATATCCGTAATTCTTCCGGTTTTTTCATCCAAACAAATATAAAGCGCAAGAGTGTTCCATATATTATGGGCCGAACAAAAAGAAGGGCGATTATTACACTCATACTAATTGCAGTCTTATATCTTGTTTACTCTAATCAGGACAGCATAAAGAGCGCTGCAGAGAGCATAACAGGAAATGCTATAAATAATTTTGACAGCGCAAACATCCCAAAAGAGCTTTCAACAGATCCAATCATACTCTTCTGCCCAAGGGATGACTGCGGAGAGAATCTTGTCTACCTGATAAACAATTCAAACACTGTGCACTGCGCTTTCTTTGACCTTGACATCCCGGAAGTCATCGAGGCCCTGCAGAGGAAGAATGCTTCTGTTGTTGTTGATGCAGACAATATCAACAGCTCAAAGGGAAAGATAACAAACCTGAAGAAAGACAACAGGAAGGCATACATGCACAACAAGTTCTGCATATTTGACAATAAGATAATAATGACAGGAAGCTTCAATCCGACGTTCAATGATAATAAAAGGAATAATAATAATGTTGTCATAATCTCATCAGAATACCTTGCAAAGAACTATGAGGATGAGTTCCAGGAACTATGGAATGGCCAGTTCGGAAAAGGCAGCAAGGTCGCGAATCCGATCATCATGCTGAATACAACAGACAGGAATATCATGATAGAGAATTATTTCTGCCCAGAGGACTGGTGCGCCAACAGGGTGGTTGACGCAATAAACAAGGCAAACAAGAGCGTCTATTTCATGACATTCTCTTTCACGCATGATAAGATAGGAGATGCCCTTATTGAGAAGCACAAGCAAGGGATTGAGGTAAAAGGGATATTTGAGAAAAGCCAGATAAGCCAGTATTCTGAGCTTGAAAGGCTGAAAAATGCAGGGATCAATGCCACAACTGACACAAACCCTTACATGCTGCACCACAAGGTCTTCATAATCGATGACAGCATTGTCGTGACAGGCTCATTCAACCCATCAAAGAACGGAGATTTGGACAATGATGAGAACATACTTATAATACACAATCCGAAGATAGCCCATGCCTATACTGCAGAATTCAGGCTTCTTAGCCCTTAATAACGCTGTTTCACCAAAAGATTTATATATCCTGCATATACGCTGATTTTTGCTTGAGGTGGTG
>JAPLZS010000207.1:0-1136 GCA_026394915.1 Candidatus Woesearchaeota archaeon
ATAACAGAAATAGGCAGCGCAGGGCCTGGCTCCCAGAGGATAGTGCCCATAGAGATAAAGAAAGGAGAGCTTGTCCTGGGCAATAACCAGCTGAAATGGAAGATGGACACCCCTGCGTCAATAATCCAGCCAAGGACTTCTGTGAATCTCGGAAATCTCAGGATGGGATCTGATTCTGATGTTGATGCTTACTCAAACAGCACTAATCTTGTGCTTGAAGACTATTATATAAAAGCGGTTTTCAGCAGGGTGGGGAATGAGACTAATTTTGGAACTGTCAACTCGATAAGCATGCTTAGGAGCATAGAGAACCTAAAGACAGGAGCAGTGACTTCAGGAGAGTTCAGCTTTCTTATAGATGATGCATATGTTGAATCAGATGGATATTCAAAGATCGATCAGCTAGGATATGATCTCGGCTCGGCAACAGTGATATTCCACATGAACATGACTGGTGGAGCAATACATGATGTCTCTTTCACTCTTGATTCAAGGTCAGACTATCTGAAGATTTCAATGACCTGATTGGCATTGTAATCCTCATTTTGCCAATATATCTGATGAATTCATGAATAAAGAAGAATATTTATATATGATAAACAATTCTAGGACACTAATAGGTAGTGTAAGCTGTCAAAAACCACGTGGTTTTTGAGCGTGCTCAGAAATATGCCACCTTCTGTAAGATAATGGTGGGTTTTATCCACTGGCTAAGTAAACTAGTGGTATATTTCTGAGATATACCAGACAGCAATGTAGCAGATTATTGTCAATATATTCAGGATATCATAAAAAGAGGTGTTAGATGAAGATTCCAGGCATAAAGGGCAGTCCTTTATTCAACAGGCTGCAGCACAAGCTAAGATCAGCTGTTGACAAAGCTGTTGATAAGATAAACGCTTCTTCTGATGACCCTGTTGATTTGCCAGCTGCATCTGACACAGCAAAGGCAGGCAATCCTGCTGCAGAAAACATCCTAGGATTGTCTGCGCAGAACAAGGCAGCTGAAGCAAAGTTCAGCGTAGATTCTGGAGGTCTTTCTGATTATGAGAAATATTCCAATGATGCATCTGAAAAAAAGCCATTCAGGCCTGCAGATTCAGTTTTCTCATTTGAGAAAAAACCCACTGCAGTAG
>JAPLZS010000207.1:1175-4357 GCA_026394915.1 Candidatus Woesearchaeota archaeon
AGAAAAAACCCACTGCAGTAGAGCTTCCTGCTTTTGAGAATGTGATCAGGATCAATGTGAAGTATCCTCTTATGCCTCCTTTTGCTTATGCGCACATATTCTGGGACAAGGAAGCAAATGAGCTTGTATATTATCTTGAAGAGCCTGAACTCAGCAAAGTAGAAATGGAGCTTCTCAGGCTTATCCAGCTCGGCCTTGAAGAGATGATCAACATCAGCTTCATAAGGGCAAAAGAGGTGAATCTTGTGATGCAGTATCTCGAGAGAAATGTGCAGTCAATACTTGTAGAGCTTGGCGCAAAGATATCCAAAGAGGTCTACCAGAAGATAATGTACTACATCTACAGGGATTCAATAGGGCTGAATGAGATAGAGCCGCTGATGAATGATTATTTCATAGAGGACATAGAGTGCAATGGAAATGACTATCCTCTTTACATTGTGCACAGGAAATACCAGAATCTCAGGACAAATGTGATATTCAGGGGCGCAGATTCCCTCACGAACTTTGTAGAGAAGCTTGCCCAGAAATCAGGAAGATACATCTCTTTTGCAGGGCCGCTTCTTGACGGAACGCTGCCTGACGGCTCAAGGGTAAACGCAACATACACAGGAGATGTGACCACAAGAGGCCCCACATTCACCATAAGAAAATTCACAAAAGAGCCGTGGACTCCTGTGCATCTGATCGATTTCAAGACAGCAAGCGCAGAGACATTCGCATACCTATGGATTGCAATAGAGCATAAGTTCAACATAATGATTATTGGAGAGACTGCATCAGGAAAGACTACATTCATGAATAGCATTCTTCATTTTGTGCCTTCTGAGGCAAGGGTATGCTCTATTGAGGATACAAGAGAGATAAATATAGCCCATTCAAACTGGCTCCCTTCTGTAGCACGAGTCGGGTTCGGAATGCCTAACATGATGGGGATCCAGCATGGCGAGATAACATTGTTCGATCTGCTGAAGGAGACATTCAGGCAGAATCCTGATTATGTTGTTGTTGGAGAAGTAAGGGGTGCAGAGACCTATGTCCTGTTCCAGGGCATGGCATCAGGACATCCTTCTTTCTCCACATTCCACGCAGCTTCTGTCCCTACTCTTGTCAGGAGATTAGAGACTCCGCCGATAAGCCTTCCTGCATCCCTTGTAGAGTCTCTTGATATAGTCTGTGTCACAAACCACCTGAAAGGAAAAGAGCAGAACATAAGGAGGCTTATGGAGCTTGATGAGATAACCAGCGTGAAGACAGAAGTCGGAAAAGTTGACATAAACAAGGTCTTTTTCTGGGACCAGAAAAAAGATGAAGTTGTATTCAGCAAAAATTCAATCATATTCAGGAATATATCAGAGAAAACAAACCTTACAAAAGAGGCCCTTGAGAAAGAATTCAGGCTAAGGACGAAATTCCTGACAAAGCTTGTGGAGCAGAAGATATTTGATTTCAAGAGGGTGAATGAGCTGTTCAATATATACATAAAGAACAGGGATGCTCTGCCACCAGAGCTAAGGGTGTAGATCAGCATTCGATGCGCTATTTCATAAATCAAGATAATCAAATCAAGATGATCAGATCAGGAAAAAGAGGGGTCAGTATGCCATATATTCCAATGCGCAAAAGAAAAGAGCATGTTTCGCATGCATCAGACGCTATTTCAGATACAGAAAAGCTCAAGAGGAAAGTCCAGAAGCTTTCAGCAGTGCTCGATTTCTATGAAGACCTCAAGAGCAGGAAGATAAGCAATGAAAAAGACTGTGATGATGCCCATCAGAAGAGGGATTTTGCAAAGAAGCAGATGCTTAAGCTGTGCATCGAAGGAAAGAAGATAATAAAGGATGCAGAGAATAAGGGAGCCTTATGATAGGCTTTATGGTGCACGTTATGACCTCAATATCACATGATCATGATTGCAGAGCGCGATGAATCACATGCACAATAACATAAAAGAGATGATAGCGAGGATATTGGAGATAATAGCAGAGATTGAGAGCTATGAATTTTACAAGAACAATCTCCTTTATTCATCTGATGTCCTGTTCAAAGAGTATCAGGAAGGCATGTACACGTACGATGAGTACAATCTTCTTCTCCAGTCTCTTCTCAAGGGAAAATCAAAGAAAGAATGGGTGAAATATTATGATAGTTACACCTATTCTCTCCTTAAGAGGATAGAGCCGCTTCTTTCGCAGATAATCTACATGATATATCATGACAAGTCAACCGATTGGATCAATGCTCAAAAAGGAATCAGAGATATGAGAGAGATAAGCACGCCCAAGCCATCTGATGTGTTTGAGGTATCTGAACCTTATTCAAGCAAAGCGGATAAATCCCGTGAAGAATCACGCAAATTAGAGGAATATGAATTCGTTGAGGTGAAGAGACCATCCATAGTCTCAAAGCTGAAGGAAGCCGTGATTCCAAAAGAGAAAGTTGAAGATAAATATGCAGGAGATTATTCAGATGTTAAGAAAAAGGAAGAGCATGCGATGATATCAAAGAGCGAGAAAGGCATGCCTGCAGAGTCAGTCTCACATATCTCATTCGAGAAAAAAGCCGCTTTCTTCGACGCACTCAAGGACGCAGTGATCCACAAGAAAGAAGAGGATCTCAAAGTTAATCTCAGGCCTGATGAGGACAAGGCTCTCAGAAAGCTCATCACGCATGTTGATGAGATAAACAAGGAAGCTCCAAGGCTTATCATCAGGGGGCCAAGCTCAGTATTGGGCATCAGAGTCAAGCTTCTTTTGTTAAGGCTTCATTTCATCAAGAGATTATTGGCTGCAAAGAAGAGAGTGCCGTATTCAAAAGAAGAGAGAGAAGAGGAGAAAGCAATAGGATATTATGCCTTTCAAGAGGTCTTCTTCATTGAGAGATATGATCTCATCTGCGAAAGAAAAGGCATTGAGCGCATACAAGTCATTAAAGAGATCATTCTATGTCGATAAAGAGACAGGAATTCCTGTGAATCTAAAGCAGCCGGATATCCATGCTGAGCCCCAACATGCTGCAAAGGAGACAAGGACTAGGGAGATAGAAAGGTCAAAGGTGACTTTCTCTGTATTCGCGCCTCTAAGGGCATGGTACCACACAAGAGAGGAAGATCAGAAGAGGTTCATGTCAAAAGAGACAAGAGTGCCTCACTCAATGCAGGTAGAAGCACTGAAGAAGAAGAT
>JAPLZS010000161.1:0-1002 GCA_026394915.1 Candidatus Woesearchaeota archaeon
TCGATGATGTTGACAAGAAGCAGTTCAATCAGACTCCTCCGACTCCGTTTGATCTCACCTCAATGCAGATCGAGTCATACAGGTGCCTGAGGATCTCTCCTAAAGACACTCTGGCGACTGCGCAGAACCTTTATCTTGCCGGACTGATATCATATCCAAGGACATCATCGCAGAAGCTGCCTCCAAGCATCGATTACAGGAAGATACTGTCAGAGATAACAAAACAGTATTATTACAGGGGATTTGCAGAGAAGCTTCTTGCAAAGCATAATCTCAAGCCGAATGAGGGAAAGAAATCAGACCCTGCGCATCCTGCAATATACCCCACCGGGATAATAAGCAGTATAGACGGAAGAGAGGCAAAGCTGTATGATCTTATAATGAGGAGATTCCTTGCAACTTTCGGAGACGTTGCTGTGAGAGAGACAGTCCAGCTAAGCATTGACATAAACACTGAAAAATTCATCGCAAGAGGAACAAGGACAATCGAGAGAGGATGGCATGAATATTATGGCCACTTTGTGAAGCTGGAGGAAGAGGAGATGCCTCCTGTGAACAAGGGAGAAGAGGTTGAGGTGGAGAGGATAGAGATGCTGTCAAAGGAGACCCAGCCTCCGAAGAGATATACTCCTGCTTCCATAATAAAAGAGCTTGAGAAGCATGAATTGGGGACAAAGGCGACAAGAGCATCTATTGTAGATTCTCTTTATGGCAGGGGATATGTTGTCGACACATCATTGAAAGCCACTGACTTGGGGATAAAGACATGCGAGACGCTTGAGAAATACAGCCCTACAATCCTTGATGAGAAGCTGACAAGGCACTTTGAAGAGGAGATGGAGCAGATAAGAGAAGGGGGGAAGAAAGGAGAGAAGGTGCTTGAAGAAGCAAGGATAATACTCACAAAGCTGCTGAAAACTGTCAAGAGCAATGAAAAAAAGATAGGGCAGGAGCTTTCTGACGCAAACACTGAATCAATGGCAAAGGCAAGCTATATCGGAA
>JAPLZS010000161.1:1024-3706 GCA_026394915.1 Candidatus Woesearchaeota archaeon
ATATCGGAAAGTGCCCTAACTGCGCTGACGGAACTCTTGAATTGAGGAGAGGGAAGTTCGGAAGGTTCATAGCATGCAACAAGTATCCGGAATGCAAGACCACATTCTCCCTTCCAAGAGCAGGCCTTGTGAAAACTCTTAAAAAAGAATGCCCTGTGTGCAGGATGCCCATGATAACCATACAGTTCCCGAGGAAAAGGCCTCAGGAAGTCTGCATAAACCCGAACTGCCCTTCAAAGAAGATCGATGAAGAGAAAGCAAAACAAGAGGAGAAGAAATGCCCTAAGTGCAGCGAAGGCAAGCTTATACTGAGGAGATCTGTTTATGGAACATTCCTAGGCTGCTCTACTTATCCAAAATGCAAGTACACAGAGAAGCTGATGAATGGTGCCCAAAAACAAGGGCAGGCAGAGGAAGCAGAAGAGAAAGAGCCTGCTGAGGAAGCTGTTGAACCTGGCCAGTCAGAAGAGAATGATTCAGAAGAGTAGATTGAATTCTAGAGATTATAAAAGAAAATAAAAAAGAAAGAAATAATAAGTTTATTCTATACAGGCTCCATCACTGTATTTGTGTTGCCTGCGACATGATGGTTTATCCCGCTATCAGAGTCTGTTCAAGCGGTTACAGCAGTCACAGATCCGCATTTATGATCATATTCTTTTTTTGCTGTAACAACTGCTTTTTTCGCTTCTTCGCATGTTAAAGGGACAGGTATTGGCTTTGGCGTTGGCTTCACAACATTGATTATCTTCTGCACTAATGAAGGCTTCTGCACTGACGCTGTTATTGGCGCCTTCGCTATTACTGACTTATAATATTTTGCCAATGCCTCTCCTGCAAGGTCTTCGCTGGCTGGCTCAGTCTGAGCCTGGTTTGCTATCTTGGCTTTCAATATATCTATGTCTTCTTGACCTATAAAGCCATTGCCATCCATATCAGCACATGCATTAGATGGCTTCTTGCCTTGAGTGATGTATTGCATTATCAATAGGTCTATGTCATCAAGCACATTATCTTTGTAAAGGTCTCCTAGCATGCCTTCACACTTAGCAGGAACAGGCGATGTCAATGCAGAAGATGTTGTAGAAGTACAAGGAACAGAACAACAAGTTGCCCCTTCAGAATGTAGTAATTGATTAGATGTTGCACATGACCAGTAATCACAAATATGGCCACTTTCTTCAGCACAGGTACAATCAGGATCTCCATTAGGACAACCAGTTGGTTTACAAATATTATCATAATTACATTTAGGTGTACAATCACGAGGACAACCACCTATAGTTTCTCCCTGATCATGATCACAAATACCATTCTCATTACAAGAATATGGAACAACAACACAATCATCAGGACAAGTAGCTGGAGTTTCTCCAGAATTACAAACATTATCATGATTGCAACTTACAATACAAGTTTTTATTAATGAGTTACAATTAGTTGCTGTACAATATTGTGAACCACCTACACAAGTTCTCCAAGTAGGACAAGTTGATATATCATATGAACATATTGGAGTTGTTTGTATACAAGCACCATCAGAACAACCATGTTCACACATGACATCTTTTTCATCATAATTATAACCATCATGATAAACACAATAATATTCTTCTACATATGCTACAATTTCATTAGACATTCCACTTACTGTTGTACCACATTTATCCTCAAATGAACTAAAATCTAATTTATCTTCAGCTCTTTTTGTAACAATGCCTTTAGTAAAAGGATCTATACCTCCATCAGTATCCTTACAATCCGTAATTAATGGAACGATGACTGAATCGTTAACAGAATTTCCATCTTTATCGAAACATTCAATACCAAATTCTAAACTTTCTGTATTATATTCTGTTTCAGTGATATCAAATGCATGTGCCTCTACTGAACCTGAATACACCCAAACTTTTTTTCCTGCATTCCATGAAGCAAGATATACGCCATTTATATTTCCCCAATAAGATTGCTGTGGAAGGGTACCCATAGTAGCATAAGATAGAGGTGCATAAGATCCAAAAGGTTTACAAGACTCTATATCCCCTGTTGTTGTCCAAGAGACAATAAGATTGCCATAATTAAATCTAACCGGAGCTGGATTATCAACACCATTTACTTTTAAGTCTACAGATAACGTTGTTGGTTCACCAATACAGGCTCCATCTTTACATCCTTGTGGACAGTTATAAACTGCTTGACTTTCTTTCCCATTAACACACGCTTCTTCCAAAACAACTAGCCCTGAAGATGCACGAGCTCCAGCTACATTTACTAAACAAGTATCTTTCTCTATTTTTATTTCTTTTGTCTTATTATCATAGATAGTTAAATTCCCTTTTGTATAATACTTATATCCTCCATCAGAATCTATGCATTGTGTTGTTGCATTAGCAGGAACAGAGGGAGTGGGTGTTGTTGCATTAGCAAGAACAACAGGAGTAGGTGTTGTTGTATTAGCAGAAACAGAGGGAGTATGTACTTTGCATATCTTGTTCTGAGTTGCTTCCATAGTATCCAAAGATGCTTTCATCTGTGTGCATCCTAGGTTTTCGTATTGGCTTTGATTTTCGCATCCTTTGGCTGAATAACCGTTATTTAATATGCTCACTTTCTTATTTGAAGTGGTGATTTTATCGTTTAAATCTTTTAAAATAGTGCTTTTAAGATTAGAATTTTGTGGTT